>NZ_NPJB01000031.1:0-4313 GCF_002251345.1 Prevotella sp. P4-119
ATATATGACATCTTATCTGATAAGATACAACAATTTAACAATGATTTTTTTATATATTCTTTACGTATTTCTTTTAGCCTCGTTGTAAAATAATCATCTTTATCAAGAAAAAAGTCATACAGTATTTCTATTGAACTTATATCATTATAAAATCTTTTAATGTTGAAGTTACTCTTCTGGATAGACATATACGAATTGGGATTCATACAATTGTAATTGTAAATTACATCATTGATCTTTGTAATTTTCTTCGCATAGTATACCAGTCGCGGGAGAGTATGGTGGTCCTCTCCTACATTTACTCCTTCAAAAGCCTCAATCCTATTATCTGTATAAAGTGTTTTCCTGATAAGTCTTCTCCATATAACATGGTCAAGAGTCATTTCAATTGTCTTGTGAATCATATCATTCGGAGTTTCATAATTAGGCTCTTCTAGTATGATTTTTCCTTCTTTTTTATGACAAATTGCTGCCCCGGAAACAATATCTGCATTCGTTTCTTGTTGTTTATTCACAAGTAATTCTATACACTCAGGCTCTATCCAGTCATCGGAATCAAGGTGAAAAATAAAATCACCAGTTGCTGCCTTTACGGCAGTATTACGTGCTGCTGCAAGCCCTCGATTGTATTTATGATGTATAATGCGAAATATGACATTTCCTTGAAAATTAGCGATGAAACTCTCCGCCAACATACAGCTGTCATCGTTGCCACAATCATCAACGAGAATACACTCGATACTTCCTCGATAAGTCTGTGTTATCACAGAATTAAGACATTTGAGAATATAAGTTCTCACATTATAGACAGGAATAAGAATAGAAACTTTCACCATATAAAAAATATGTAACTGTTCGGTGAAGTCCGTCATTGCAGATTCAAAAAAACTTTGTACCTTTGCAGCGCGCCCCATTGCGCACTATTTTTCGTCGAGTGTATGACGTTTAGCCCTGCTGATGCATTGACATCAGCAAGGACTTCACCTTTATTTATGACTTAATGTTGATTCAGTTAATGTCTTCCCAAAACTCAGGAAGCAGTTTGTATAAATCTTCATCTTTGGTGCTACCTATGTGATCAAGCACATAAGCAAGCCATCGCTCAGGGTTTTTACCCTTCACCTTGCAGGCACCAAAGAATGAGTACATCATAGCCGCACGCTCACAGGCTTCATCCGTCTGACAGAAGAGATAAGCCTTCTTGCCCATCACCATTGCCCGGATTTCCCGTTCTGTCGCATTATTATCCAGAGGCATTTCTGGTATGTCAAGATATGCTGTCAGTTCTTCAAAATGTCTGATTACATAGTTCAGCGCCTTGTACATCTGGGAATGCCTGTCATGATTCAGTATTTCATTCATACACCACAAATGGAGAGTCTCCCACAGAGGACGCGCCAATTCATTACGCAGCTCCGTTATCCTGCTGCCCGACGCATTCTCATGTCTGATGATTTCCTCTACTCCGTAGATTTCTTGAAAAAGAAGCATGCCTGGCATGGAAGCCTTCGGGGCTTCTTTCAAAGCTCGCTCATGCTCACGCCTAGCATGGGCCAAGCACCTGCACAGTACACGTCCTGTCTTCTTTATCCAGTCATATCCGGGATAGGCATCACACATCAGGGCAAGCCCGCTCCAATTGGCCAGTTGAGCTTGTATCACCTCTTTTCCACGACCATTGCCTTTTTCTACTGCGGTCAAAAAAATCGGTATGCCAGTGTCTATATTGCGGTATTCTATGATGTACTTCTTGACAGTCTTATGTTTCTCATTGTCCACCACCGGCATCGGACTTCCGTCTGCCGCCAAGTGAAGCCCACGCATCACATAATGCTCTTGTAATTTGTACAATGGAACAAGCGTGTCGCATACAGCCACATGCCAGTCATTGATTGTAGCCCGAGCCAATACCAGACCGTCTCTCTTCATCTGGCCAATCTGGCGGTTGAAGGGCATATGATCCATATACTTGCGCACCTCTATCTGTGACAACAACTTGTTGGAAGCGTAGCTTTTCCATATGAGTTCCTCGTGAACGGGGGCTGTATGGAATTTCTGGTATAAGTCATCATTGCGTACCATGACGGGGCAGCGGTAGCCCTGTACCATGTATTTGGCAGAGACAGGAACGATAAATTCCGTGGTTTCTCCCGGGAAAGCCTCGCGGTACTCGTCCATGTGTCCGATACATTCTTCAGGATAGACAAGTATCTCCGGCAGTCGGACCATGTCATCAGGTATCTTGTTGCGACCGTGACCGTCTTTATGCTGTTCCTTGCGAGCAAGACGACACGCCTCTTTCTGGAGACGGTACTTCTTGACAGTCTCAAGTGCCTTCTTATAATTCGCCTCCTCCTCTTCATTAAACTTAAGAGATGCCAGCAGCTGATTGTGAACACCAGTGCGGTCTTCTTCCGAAACCAGGAACCGCTCCCGCTTCTGCGTGAATATCATCCTGACAAGCTCGGCAATCTGACGATTTTTCGACTGCTCATTCTTGAAAATCCTCTCAAGTCTTGTCTTTATCTCATTGCCGATGGCAGCCTGGGCTTCTTCGGAAGCTGTCTTGAATTTGGCAAGATAGCCCTGAATATCCGCATTGTTACGGCGCGTCATTTCAGAGAACAGCCTGAGGAAGCCTTCAGTCTGTGCAGCCATCTTTCCAAGGAAATGGCTTTCTGCCTCATCTTTCGCCTTTCTAATCTTCTGCTCAGTCTCTGCGATGAGTTTCTGTTGCATCAGCTCAAAGGTCTTCAGCATCTCCTCACGCTGCCGATCAATAGCCAGCCTCTCCTTGTCCATCACTGCACGCTCATCGGCATATTCCGCCTCAATCTCCTTGCGGATACGCTCTTCAGCTTCACGCATCCTGCGTTCCACTTCTGCCTTGATGATATCCTCACGTGTTGCACGCTCCAAATCCAGGGCACGGTCAGTCTGATCCAGGCGGGAAGTCACTCCTGCCATCTGCTCATGCATGTTGGAGAGCCTCTCTTCCAACGCCTGATCCTGACTGTTTTTGTATGTTTCAGATACCATGTTTTATCTCTTAATTACCCTACAAAGGTACGAATTTTTCTTGAATTACACAAGTTTTTTTGTTGACTATTTCATACTGATTTTAAGCTATTTAAGTTAAATAACATCAATACCAAAAGTCGCATAAAACAAGGCTATTCACCAACACATTTCTCGCCCAAAATCAGGCAAACAAAATTCTTATAATCGAGGTTGCAAGTGCGCTTGTCCTCGTTCAGTTGCGGAATCTGAAAGCGACCCTCACTCAGTTTTCTGACATAGAGAGTCAGACCATTGCTTTCCCGATGCAGAATCTTGGCAGTTGTTCTTGTCTTGCCAATGAAGATGAATGCCTCGTCCTGAGTCAGGTAACGATTGTAATACTCACTGATGAGTCCTTGAAGTCCACGGAACTGTTTCCGCATGTCCACTGGCTCAATACACAGGAAGTAGTGAAGGTCTGCATGCAATTGACATATCTTTGCCATGGTTTACACTTTTATGCGGATGTACTGTTCCAACTGGCTGGCACTGATGTCACCAGGGAGTATTAGTGTCACATTGTTGGGATAAACCAACTTCAAGAATCTAGTGCGTTGAATGTGAGTACTGGGAGACTTTTCGAACTCATCTCCCATAAGATTCACCTCTGCAAAAAGAGGTTGTTTGTTTTGCTTTCTGTTGTTCATTGTCGCTAAAATTTTAAAGTGAAAATATCAGCGACAAAGGTACGACAATTATTCTATACGACAATGACGGGCTTCACCGAACAGTTACGATACTTTTTTATATTGAACTATTGATTTCAAAACTCGAGATTCATAATTATCCAGAGACAAATCACACATTGCTTTAAAAATAGCCGATTCATACAATGGGGAAAAATATATAGGAGCATCTCCTAATATTTCAGGCATTGACGTTGAATTTGAACACAATACAGGGCGACCATATTTCATTGCTTCTAATGGTGGATAACCAAATCCCTCAAAATATGATGGATATAATAATGCGTAACAATTTTCCATTGCAACAGACAAGTCACTATCAGATAAAAAATCCAATTTTATAATTTTTCCTTTAACATCTCTCGGATATCCAATAATCAAAAAATACATATCTTTGTCTTTTTTTGAATATTGATAGAACGCCCTTATTGCTTTTATTGCATTCTTTGAATCACGATCTGCACTTACCATTAAGAAATATTTCAATTTCTGTCCAACAACTCTTTTAAGTATCGTATTTTCAACAGGTTGTCTTTCAACGTTTATTCTTTCGGCACATCCTCAAAG
>NZ_NPJB01000032.1:0-7758 GCF_002251345.1 Prevotella sp. P4-119
CTGGGAATATCCTCCGCAATGTTCAACTCAGATTAATAAATGTGTTTTAGTTAGAACCGATTCTCACGTTAAACGAGAACGTCCAGTTGATGATTGTAAAATTGAAATATACGCTCATTGTTTTCTTATGCGAAGGGGAAAAGAAAACCGGCACCGCGCCAAGGCTTCTGTCCTTCGACTGGTGCAAAATTAGATGATTCCTCAAACGTATGCTACAAAAAAATCCCCCACGTTTCCATTTGGGGGATTTGGGGGATGTGTTTTGTGATTTTGGGGGATATCTTAGGGGGATGCCTTTCGGAATTTTTCTGGATTTGTGGCATTTTACGGTATATTATCAACAAAAATTACCAAATACCAATCCTTTTTGGGGGATTTGGGGGATGTGTTTTGTGATTTTGGGGGATATCTTAGGGGGATGCCTATCGGAATTTCTCTGGATTTTTTGTGGTTATACATTTGCCCGGTTTGGCATATTTAACATCTTGAAACTCAGTATCAAGCGCCAATGCTATCTTTCGGTACTCGTCACAACAGGGAGGCGCTGTTGGGTCATGCATCGTCCAATTCTTATAATCTTTATTCTTAAAATAAGTGTCAACTTTCTTAAAGTCTTCTTTTGAACATTTTAATCTTTTTGAAAAAGCTGCCATGATTTGGTCTCTAAATTTTTCCTGCGTTTTAGTTGCTAACCATTTCTTGGTACTAAACACCTTATGCACAATAAACCAGTGCTTCTGCGCACTTATCGTTTTGTCTTCCAAGAAATCACCAAGTTTTCGGATTACCTTATCAACATCTACGTTTTCTTTGAAAATAATATTTGTAAAGACAGGCTCTTTCTTTAGTCTAAGGTGTCTCTCTGCAATTTGCAAAGCCAGATACTTATCCAAAAAAGCAATAACCTCCGTATCTTCCTTATCTTTCTTATCGAAAATGCGACTAACCAATACGGCGATTTTTCTACCTGTTTCGTGATATTCTTTTCCATACTTTGTTTTAAACAATTCATCACGCCTTTTGTCCACCATAAAATTTTTCCGTTCGTTCTCATCAGGATGGGCAAAAGCAAGATCACTATCGTCTTGATTATATATCATTTCCAAACGTTCTTCGTTTTCTTTTCTATACCGCTCAAGGTTGTTATTGAAAACGTTATTATAATAATCCTCTCCAAGGTGTGACTGCCGAAAACCTCCTTTTGCTTCATCAAGCATAAAGATGATAGATTGAATTATCTTCTTCGCCTCGCCTTGTTTGTATTCAGCATACTGCTTCAGGTTAGGTGTAAATGTGGCAGAAATATCGGAGAATTCCTTTCTTCTATCATCCACCATTGACCATAGAATACCTTCTTTGAGTTGTATTAGTTGTTCATTCGCATTGTCGATGAAACCGTCCAATACTCCACCCCAGCACTCCATGATTTTTAATCGGTTGTGTTTCATCTCTTCTTTCTGTAAGAGGTTAAAACATACTGAAAAATCAGCTGAACAGGATTTTAAGTCATCAATCGTTTCTTGGATTTTTGTTGATATATTCATTACAAAAGTTGTTTTAGGTTCTTTAAAGAAACGGCATGAACAATCCTGCTTTGCCAGCATTCAGGCACCTGCAAGAGCCATCGGTAAGACACAACAAGTATTGCCCACGCCGTGATAGGAGTGAACGCCTTGCTGTCAACGTCTTCTTACCGAATTTTTGAATTTGCAGGTTCTGAATACTGTAGAAGTGTCAGTTTTCAGCGTTAATCAAATTCTTCCTTTTTTTTCTTTTTCGTATATTTTTTGAGTTTTGGTTATTATTCTACGTTATTGTCATCATCTGCCCAATGGTCGCATTGACGCATCACTGTTTCTAGCGCCTTTTTTGCACCCTCAGGTGGATATTTGTATTTTTTGAGTAGTCGCTTCACCATTATACGCATCTTCGCCCTTGCCGACTCTTTGCGATTCCAGTCGATGGTGCGGTTGCGTCGCAACACGTCTGTCAATTCTTTGGTTAGCGCCACAAACTGTTCATCTGTATAAGCCTGACGCACACCTTCTGGAGTGGAGAGTGCATCATAGAACGCTTTTTCTTCTGCTGTCAGTCCAAGTTTATTGCCTTGTTCGTCCGCTCGTTTTATCTGTTCCGCCATTTTCAGCAACTCCTCTATTACCTCCTCGTTGGTGAGCAAGCCTTTTAGATAGTTGGACAGACTCTTTTCGAGCATATCCGAGAAGCGGTCACTTTGAGTGACGTTGGTTTTCTGCTGCATCTTGATTTTCTCTCTCATCAGTTTTGCGAGCAGTTCTACGGCAAGATTGCGCTCCTTCATGTTTCTAATCTCCTTGATGAAAGCTTCGTCGAAGAGTGAGAACTCCAACTGCCGGTCGCCAAAAAGGTTGATAACTCCTTCGCTATTGACACTCTGGCGCAGCAAATTGCTAATACGCTCGTTGATTTCATGGCGACTAATCTTGCCCTTTTGTGACAGTTTAAGCAACATTACGCGCAGCGCATCCATGAAGCACATCTCTGTTTTCTGTTTCTCGTCGAGTAGAGATCGACAGAGCGTTGCGGCATTATGCAGCTGTGCGCTGTGCTCCATGAAGTTTTTCTTGTTCTGTTCCATGACTGGCGACATCAGGAAGTTAGCACCTCCTGTAATGGCTGATGCTCGCTTCGTGTTGTCTTGTTCAAAGAAACCAGTATAATCGAAACCATGTAATTGGTCACGACAAATCTCTATTTCTTCCTTCCATTTCAGCAGGGCTGTCTTGGCAATATCGGGATCACCAAAGCGTCGGCGGTCACGGTTAGTATATTGCTGCATGGCTTTTTTCAATGCCTGTGCAATACCCACGTAGTCGATAATCAGTCCACCTTCTTTCTTTTCGCCATCATCTGCCTGGAACACACGGTTCACACGGGCAATGGCTTGCATCAGATTATGACCGCTCATCGGTTTATAGACGTACATGGTGGCGAGTGATGGAACATCGAATCCCGTCAACCACATATCTCTTACGATGGCAATCTTCATGGGGTCGTCGTTGTCTTTGAATTTACGAGCCAACTCCTTTCTATAGGCTTCATTACCTATAATAGGTTGCCAGTCTTGCGGGTCTGTATTTGCACTGCTCATCACCACCTTCACCTTCTCTGTCCAGTTAGGTCGCAGTTCCAGCATTTTCCGATAGATTTTGATGGCGATGTTTCTTGTCAGCGCCACGATCATAGCTTTACCTGTGAGTTCGTGTTCACGGTTTTCTTCGTAGTGCTTGATGATATCTTTGACTAAGGTGTCAATCGTAGCATCTTCGCCCAATAGTACTTCCAGTCGGCTATGCTCCTGCTTTGCCTTTTTGATCTGTTCCTCGGTAGCTCCCTCGTCTGAGAGCTTGTCAAACTCATCATTGAGCAGTTTTAGTGTGTCCTCGTCAAGGTTGAGGTTTACCACTCGGCTCTCGTAATAAACAGGACGTGTGGCGCCATCGTTCACGGCTTGAGTCATGTCGTAAACGTCGATATAGTTGCCAAAAACCTCTTCTGTATCTCGGTCTCGGTCGCTGATAGGAGTACCTGTAAATCCGATAAACGAAGCACCGGGCAAAGCCTCGCGCATCTTCTGGCTGAATCCCTTCTTCATGCTCTGACTCTTGGTGTCCCAATGCTCATCGCCATATTGCGAGCGGTGGGCTTCATCGGTCATGACGATAATGTTGCGTCGGGTAGAGAGTGCCGTATCGCCTTCTTCAAATTTCTGAATGGTGGTAAAGATGATTCCTCCACTCTTGCGGTTGAGCAACAGATTGATGAGGTCATCACGGCTCTGTGCGTTGGTGGGCTCTTGACGAAGGAAGTCTTGACATCGGCAAAACTGGCCATAGAGTTGGTTGTCGAGGTCTTTGCGGTCGGTCACCACTACGATGGTCACTTCGGGCAGTCGCTGCACCAGTTGGTGGGCATAGAATACCATCGAGAGGCTCTTGCCCGAACCTTGCGTGTGCCAAAACACACCAATTTTTCCGTTACCTTTCACTGCCGTATAGGTGCGCTCCATGGCTTTTCCCACGGCATAATACTGATGGTAGGCAGTAAGAATCTTGGAGTATTTACCCTGGTTCTTGTCGAAGCAGATATAGTTTTGCAGAATGTCCAGCAAGCGCTCTTTTTGGAACATGCCGAGGAAAAGGGTGCGGTAGTCGGCAACGAGAGTTGACTCATAATTGCCATCCACGGTTTTCCATTCCATGTAGCGTTCCTGTTTGGCGGTAATAGTGCCGACACGTGTTTCGCTCATGTCGCTAATCACGTTGAACGCATTATAAGTGAATAGGCTCGGAATATCTTGTTGGTAGTTTTTTATCTGCAAATAGGCATTATCGATGGTTGCATTTTCGTTGATGGCACTTTTCAGTTCCATCACTACAAGGGGCAGTCCGTTGACCATCACCACCACATCACAGCGCTTGTTCTTAAATTCACTCACGCTCCATTGGTTCACCACCTTAAAAAGGTTTTGTTCCGGATGGTCAAAATCTATAAGGCGCATCAAGGTAGTTCGGCTTTCACCATTCTTATTTACCGTCACCTCCACGCCGTTTTGCATCCATTTGGTAAACTGCTCGTTGTTTTGTTCAAGTGTACCGATATGGATAGTGGTAATCTTTCCCACTCCTTCTTCCACAGCATCGGCTGGCAGTTCTGGATTTATCCGTAGCATCGCGGCATCCAAGTCGGCACGATAGAACGGCTCGGTGTAGTTGCGATCTACCTCATAGCCACACTCATACGCATAGCCGAGTTCGTCTCTGAACAGGGCAATGAGCGTTTGCTCGTATGCGTCTTCGGTGAATTTCTTGTCGTCTGCCATATTGTTAATATTTTATATTTTCTTTCTCGTTATATTTTTTCGTAGTTCCCGTTATTCCGGGACTTCTATCTCGCCTGACATTAAGCGAGGGAGAAGGGTGTCGCGGAGAAGGGAGAGGCGGGAGTTCTCCTTTTGAATTGCTGCAATTTTATCAAAGAAAGGTTTTACCTTATCTTGAAATTCATATATGCTTTCCTTATCAGGGATAACCAATTCAAAGTCATGAATATCCGATGGCTTCACATGAGGTTGAACAGCACCTGTTTGCGCATGCTTTAATAATTTAGAGTTCACCTTTAAGAAGCAATACACAAAATAGAAATTCTCACACGAAATATCTATAAATGAACAGTCTGATGCCCAGACAGGAACATGATACATTCTCATGAAACCCGCATTTGCTCCAGAACCACTTACGGTAATTACAGGTGCTCCAGTGTTCGCTACATTATGATAGCAAGAAGGTTCTAAACCTCCTGCAACAACAGGAACACCTTCATCAATAGCATTCTTTGTAAGCAAGTTTTTGCCTCGCTTAAAATTGCATAGCTCCCCAAGCGTTCCTACTTTCCATCCTTCCGGAATCATTCCTAATTCACTATCCACGAACTTACCATCCTTGAAAGGCTCAAAGTCAACGAACCAATTCTTGAAAATAGCCTGCGCCATCTCCTCCAAATCAGCATTGATCTTGTTGTTCAACTCTATCTTCCGGTCGAGAGAAGAAAGGATGGAAGCAATGCGGCGCTGGTCTTCCAAATTAACAGGAATCTTTATATCAAATTTGCTCAAACTATCAATAGTCAAAGCTTTTTGGGTAGATCCTATAGCCTTTGTATTTATCTCATTTTTCCCATAAGGTGATAGAAACCAATAATAAAGATATTCAACATCTAATCCATTAAAATGTCGAAACCATGTCAAATTCCCGTCTTTGAAATAAAATTCTTCTTCCTTTATTACATAAGGAACCCCAAGAGTACCCACAGAAGTAAGCAATAATTCTCGTTGTTGTGGAACTCCATATCTGGCTTTTATCTCTTCATACCGATTTCTTGAGATGAAAAGTTCATTAGAGATTGCATTTCCCTTTTGCTTTGCTATAATTTCCTTACCTCTATAAAAGGGAACTCCATCAGACTGGTATTCCTTTGCAAAGATTCGCTTACTAGAAGATATTTCACACAAATCTCCAAGAGTATCTTCTTTCCACTCCATACTTACACCTCCCATCCAATTTTCTTCAACTGCAATCTGATCTCTTCTTCCTGCTTCTTGCTTTCCTCAAAGAGAGTTTTCAGTTCTCCGGTAAGATTCGTCATTTTCTCCTCGAAAGGCACTCCGTCGTCTTGGTCTTCGGCGATTCCTACGTATCTTCCAGGAGTCAGAATGAAGTCCTGAGCAGCAATCTGTTCGGTGGTGCATACGGCACAGAAGCCCTTTTCATCCTCTAGTGTTCCCTGCTGGAACGCATGGAAGGTGTCAGAGATTTTTTTAATATCCGTATCAGGCATCAACTCACGCAGTTTGCGAGTTACCATCGTGCCCAGATTGCGGGCGTCGATAAACACGGTCTTGCCCTTCTGTGATTTATTGCGATTGATAAACCAAAGGGTTACGGGTATTTGAACGCTATAAAACAGCTGTGAAGGCAAAGCAACAATTCCCTCTACCAAGTCGGCTTCGATAATGGCTTGGCGAATCTGTCCCTCGCCGCCAGTATTACTTGAAAGCGCACCGTTCGCCAACACCAAACCAATTTTTCCGTTTGGTGCTAGATGGTGAATCATGTGTTGTATCCACGCAAAGTTGGCATTGCCTGCCGGTGGTAAACCAAACTGCCAGCGCACGTCTTCCTGAAGCGCACTCTGCCCCCAGTCGCTGAGATTGAAAGGAGGATTGGCAAGAATAAAATCTGCCTTCAGTGTGGGGTGCTGATCATCGAAGAATGTGTCGGCAAAGACTTTGCCAAGATTACCGTCCAAGCCACGGATGGCAAGGTTCATGTGTGCCATCTTCCACGTATCGGGATTTGCTTCCTGTCCGTAGATACTGATTTTGCGTAGGTTTCCCTTGTGACGCTCTATGAATTTGGCACTCTGCACAAACATACCGCCCGAACCGCAACAGGGGTCATAAACTCTACCCTCGTAAGGCTCTAATATCTCAACAAGCGTGCGAACAATGCAGGAAGGCGTATAGAACTCGCCACCATTTTTGCCCTCCAGGCTTGCAAACTGCTGCAGACAGTATTCGTAGGTTCTGCCCAACAGGTCTTTCTCATCGCCAGCATCGTGCATCTCTATGTTGGTAAAGAGATTTACCACATCACCCAAACGGCGCTTATCAAGTTCCGGACGGGCGAAGTTCTTTGGCAGAATACCCTTCAATCTTTCGTTTTCACGTTCAATAGCGGTAAGTGCTTCATCTATTACCACGCCTATTTCCGGTGTGTGGGCAGCAGCACTAATCTTACTCCACCGAGCCTCTTGTGGCACAAAGAAAACGTTATCGGCTGTATATTCGTCTTTATCTTCAGGGTCAGCATATTCATCGTCTTGCAGTTCCTTGAATTTCTGCTCGAAGCGATCACTAATATATTTCAGAAAGATTAGTCCGAGCACCACACCCTCGTATTGTGAAGCACTGAGGTTACCACGCAGAATATCGGCTGCTTTCCATATCTTTTCTTCAAAGCCAATGCTGATAGTATCTTGTTTTTTTGCCATTGTATTTTTATCGTTACGTTGTACTTTTTATTATGACTACAAAAGTAGTAAATATTTTCGTAAAAACAAAAAGAAAAGATAAGAATAACGAATTTTTTATTTTCTTTTATCGGTTTCTTTTTTGTCGTATTTTTAGCAAAATACATTACAATAGAAAATTTTTTGTTT
>NZ_NPJB01000033.1:0-1230 GCF_002251345.1 Prevotella sp. P4-119
TTTTGATTTTGGTTTTTCAAAACTGTTATATTGTTATATTGTAACGCTGTAACGCCATTTTTGCGTTTCACTGAAAAATACCGTTTTCGGCTCTTTTCTTTACAGCGTCTAATTCTCACCCATGATCCTACCACAGTTTCAAGCCAATAAAAGTATAGTGTTCCACCTATCTTCCTTATATTCAGCAATATACAATAACCGCCAAGATTTACACTTCAAAATTTGGCTTTGTAACCAACTGATACACAGGGAAATGTAACAAGCCGTGGGAAAAGTGGTCACAAGCCGTGGGAAAAGTGGAACAACCGATTATTTTTCTTCGTACCTTTGCACTGGCGTCCAAGATAGGCGGCACCGTGGTTCAAGAGAGAATCACTCATCGCACAGCACATTCCGTCCGCACACAGACGTGGGCAACTCCTCAGTAAGTCACCAGTGAATCCGCACTAAATCCCAAAATTAGGCGGACAACGATGGGACAAAATGGGAGGAACATGGGAACTGAAAAGGAGAAACCGACGATGTGGGAATGGGTGCTAACTAACTTATTAACTAACTGAACTATCGCATGTGGGGAAGTTAAGGGAAGTTAGGGAAGTTAGAGAGAAGTTAAAGGACAAATGTCCTACGTCTTACGGCAAAAGGCTATTGTCTCTTAACTTCCCGAACGACCGTAGGGAGTGATAACTTCTTTAACTTCAATCAATTCCCTCAGTTGCGAAACTTGAATTACTAACAACTATTCCCCAGAACCCCCACTGGTCTAACAAACGGGGGGAAACAAAATGGCTATTCTAAATGGACTTATCAAAAAAATGAGTGGATCGGCTGGTCAGTTGACTTTCAAGACTGTTAACGGTCGTACCGTAGTATCGGAGAAAGTGACCAAGGTACGCAACACCCGCACCAAGGGACAACAGCGTCAGCGCATGAAATGGGTGAACATCGTCCGCATGTATGCAGGACTCGTTCCGCTGCTGAAAAACGCCTTCGAGAGGAAAGCGCAGTACCACACCGACTACAACATGTTCGTCCGTGCGAACAGCGTGGCTGCTCCTGTCTATCTCACCAAGGCTGAATCGGATGGCGGCGCATGCATCGCTGCTCCCTATCAGATCACCCAAGGCACGCTGCCCTCTATCTCGGTGAAGGGTACTGGCGACAAGGCGGTGACCAGCATCAACCTCGGAGGTCTCGCCATCGACGAGAATACCACGGTGAAGGACTTCG
>NZ_NPJB01000034.1:0-332 GCF_002251345.1 Prevotella sp. P4-119
GCCGTACCGGAAGGTGCGGCTGGAACACCTCCTTTCTGGAGACGGATCTTAGATAATTAGGGTAGTTTCAAAAGAATGGGATGAAGCATTGGTTTGTTCAGACACTCCTTCGGCTTCTTGTACTAACAAAATCTGTTTTTGGGGGATTAGCTCAGTTGGCTAGAGCGTTTGCATGGCATGCAAGAGGTCATCGGTTCGACCCCGATATTCTCCACTTGTCCTTGAAATAGAGGAAAGAGATCTTTGACATATTGACACAAGCAAGACTGTAGATTAGATAATAAATCAGAAATCAACAGCTGAAAGTATGAGCACTTATGCATACGGCCGCC
>NZ_NPJB01000035.1:0-672 GCF_002251345.1 Prevotella sp. P4-119
ATGTCTGAAAATTAAGACTTTTAGTATTTTATCTTTAATAAATATAAAGTATGTCAGAATAGATGTGGCGTATGGTGTTGGCTCAGTTATTCTTTAATAAATACAAAATAAATCTTTATTATTATCTCATATTAATCTTTAAGAAAGATAAATTATAAACTTTAATAAATATAATGTATAGACTTTAATAAATTAAATAGATTGTCTTTAATATTCACAATCTATAGCTCTTTAATAAAGACTATAGTTTATCCTTTATTATATAATAAGGTATCATCTTTAATATATAATAAGTACGTACGGGTTTCTGTCGGATGATTTTAGTGCTGTTATGGTTTAGTGTCTTCAGCCAATCAAGTTCTGTGAATGACGCGTTTTTCATGCCGAGTTCGGTAGCCGTTGTTCTTCAATCTGTCATGCCACACTAAAATTTCTCTGTTATTTTTCTAGAATGCATATTTTGCTGGACATAAAATTGCAGCCATCTCTTTGTCTATGGGTATGATCTTTCTAATCGTGTAGGCAAGTTGACATGCATGAAGAACAACGATGTCAATACAGTGATAGGGTAGGGGGAGAGAATTATTTCTTTATTATTTATTAAATACATACTTTATTAAACACAAAGTATATTATATATTAAATATAAAATATTACTCTTTAATATATAAG
>NZ_NPJB01000036.1:0-33099 GCF_002251345.1 Prevotella sp. P4-119
ACGGTGACCGGTGCAGGTCGCTACCCTGCGGGTCAGTCGGTGGAGATTAGTGCCTCGCCTGCCGAAGGTTACCAGTTCAACCGATGGAGCGATGGCGACACCAATGCCTCACGCAGCATCACGCTCAATTCAAACACCGCCCTCACTGCCTACTTCAAGTCGGATAGCGACACTGGTGGTCAGGAACCCGGTGGTGGTGGACTGGAAGGCTGAACCACAGAGTCCTGCGGAACGTCCACGGGACTCTTTAACCCTCACTTTTAGCGTATGAAACGAATACTCTCATTAGCCAGTTTCGTCTGTGCTATCCTCTTCGCTGCAGCTGGCATGATGATGCCTCCGCAAGGGGAGATTTCGGGATCCGTCCTCATCCTCGTTGCCCAGCTCTTGATACTGTGTGCCACCTTCCTCGGCATTAAAGACTATCACAACATCATCAACAGAAAACTATGACTCAAGATTCTAAAAACAAGTGGAGCGTCATCATCAACATTGCTTTGACCACCATCACCGCCGTTCTCTCGGCCCTTGGTTTCACCATCGGGTGATGACTTTGATTTCCAAACAACCTATCCTACAAAGATAGCGTAACAAAAAGAGTCCGACAACTTCGTGCTGTCGGACTTTTTTTGTAAATAGAACTATATTTTCAGCTTTTCAAAACTGGAAATCTATTGTTGCACCATCGGTAGTGTCAAAGGTGAAGGTAAAATTCAACGAAGAAGCCTTGATATTCTCCACAATCTTTGGGTACAAAGAGTGTTGCTTCGCTTCTGGATTCTTCACAACAAAGTTATCAACCTTCACGGCAAAGTTTTTCACGCTATCGGTACTGACAGCCTTCAATCCGCAAGATTCTGTGTAGTACTCACCCATCTCTGGATACGCCTCATACGAGGTTTCATTTTCACACGACAGCAGCATTACTGCAAGCATTAGAATAGTCAATCCCTTTTTCATATATTATGTGGGCTATTTATGTTTATGAGCAATCCTTTCAGACTGCTCATAAACAATTTTTGCGATTAGTATGCTGCAACTGTATCAACTGCTACAGTGTCAACTTCTTCTGTATCATAGTTACCGCCACCGTTATTCTTTCTATCAGGGAATAAGCTATTCAGGTAACCGTATGATATACCAGCATTCTCGCCATCTTCTACTACATCCTTGTATTTGTCAATAACAAGTTTGTTAGCATCGCCGAGATTGCCATACATGATCACGACCTTCTTCTTTTCCATATACATGAATGCAGTCTTTCTATCGTTGGTAGATATTACAGCAGCACCATTATTCTGCTTCACAATCTTACCCATTGATTTGAACTTTCCAACGAATGTATTCAATACATCACGAAGTTTACCATGCATCCTACCATCATTGCTGAACTGTAACTGGAAATAGTTCAATGACACACTATTATAAACATATCCTGTAGGTATCTTCTTGTCATGATACCAATACCAATCACCTATCGTATAGTCAATAATACGCTTGGTACGGAATGTTTCCTTTGTCAGTTTTCCGCTATAATGCATCTCAAAGATTGAAGACGTACTTGCAGGTTTCTGTACCATCCATATCTCATCGGTGTAATCGTACCAATATGGATCACCTGCCTTATGAGACTCGTTTGAAGGCGCATTTCCTGCTTTTACCTGAGCCTTAATAGCATCAGCTACCTTCAGATTGAAAGAAAAACCAAACATACCATCCTTTGTAATCTTGCAGTCTTCTACAAGCTTTTTCAAGTCCACGAAGTCGCTCTCAATGTAGTCTTCTCCTTCGTAAGTACTTATATTTACGATGTCTGGAAGTCCTGCGATAACACTTGCATCACGTGTGATGATTGAATATATTTTGTCGTTAGGCTTTACAATAGCATGTTCACCATCGAACATAGTGAATGGAGTTGCACTGACGTACGTCTCATCTCCTATCTGCTCATCTTTCTCGTTAACATACTTAGATTCAAATGTATCAGAGTCTTTCTTTACAATAGCCACAAGCATGTTGTCACCATCATAATACAAAAACTCATACTTTGCACGTATAAGAGTTTCGCCCTTTGTGTTCATAAGTCCCCAACCTTCACCATTGTAGTATGTGAACTTATCACCACAGATATTACCGATATTCTTAATCTTGAGAGATGGCTTTACCACTTCCTCGCCTTTATCATTTATGATACCCCAAGTTTCCTTGCCATCTTTCTTTACGCATATTGGTAGAAGACCATCAGAGAACATTTGTCTCACGTCCTCATATTTGTCTGCATTAAACTCGAATGCTGTTGAACCACTTGTTGTAAGTACCGTGAACTTGACCTTAGCCTTTTTGCCTTTCTTCAGATCATTACGATATTTGCTATTGACAGCAAGGAACTTGCCATCCCCACAGTTATTCATAACACAGTACTCCGGCTTTATCACGCAGTCACCGCTTTGGTCAATAACACCAAATAAAGAGTCCACAGTCATAAAAACAGCATACCCCTTCTCGAATGTTCTGACTCCATCAACTTCTTTACCTTCAATCTTATCAAGAACCTTCTTTGTCTTGCCATCCGTATCAATGATAGAGACTGGCTTTCCCTTTTCTGCAACAAGAGCTACACCATTTCGGAATCCTGAGACATGAGCATAGTCTGCACCAACCTTTTGAGGTTTTTCTGTTGCATCAAACATTTCCCAACCTCCTTCAGCAGTTTGTACAAAGAATCTACCATCTCGAACTACGGTAGGCTTGTTCTTAAACTCCTCAGAAAAGAGCACTTTACCATCCAGTGAAATCATTCCCCACTGACCATCTGCCGTTTCCTGGAAAGGAATGAACTCGACCTTGCCGTTGTCCGTCTTGGAACACGAAGCAAAAAGCAATGCGGTTAGTACCGCGAAAACATAAGAAATCTGTCTCATAAGTATTATTGTTTTAGGATATTGAATCTACTATAAACTGCAAAGATACTCAAAAATGCCCAAATGAATACCATTAAAGTTAATTGAGAGAGTGTTGTGAGTTTCTATTAAACCTCAGAGGTTTATGTTAAACCAACAGAATGATTATTCTCCCTTGCTAACCTTAATAATATGTCCGCAATAAGGACAGGTAAAACCATCTTCCGCAACCCTCATTTCTGGTTCATAGTAACCATCGAACAATGCTGCCATCGGAACCTCCATAGCCTTTGCGAACTTCTGAATACCAGCAATGGTGATGTTCTTCTTCTCGTTAGCCACTTCACTAACGTATTGTGCAGTCACTCCCATACGTTTGCCAAGCTCATTAGCTGTAAGGTTCTTTTCCTTCATGATTCTGTCAATTCTCAGCATAATCTTTCATGTTTTAAGTGTTAATAAATAGCGTTGTTTTCATTCGAAAATTATTGTTTCATATATTTATCGTTTTAGTTGCTAAAAAGGTTATTTTGTATGCATAGGCATATTCACGTTGCAAATATACGAAGAAATAACTAATTAGCAAACCTATAAATACCTTTATTTATGCAATTTTGAGTTTTTACAGTTTTACAGTTTTACAGTTTTTGAAAAGCAAAATGCACATACATATCAATGGCGTTCACGGATTTAACAGTTGACAGTTTCCATAAACGGAATTTTTTAGTTGCCTTACGGCAAGATGTTTTGGAGTAGCGAAGACAGAGTGAGAGCGCGCTTTCACTATGCTGAGTCACGACAAAACAAACCATAGGTAAATCTTTGGAGGAAATCTTTAATGAAATATGGCCTTTGGCCAGAAATAATCATCGGATTGTTTTCGTTAAGCCATGAGCAGAATAAAGCTCGCTTTAATTATGCCATGGCGAGAAAACAAAGGCGTATGCCAATTTAAACGGATATTAGACGGAAATAAAATCTTTAAATAAAAATCTCGACTGAAAATGCGCGCGAACACCTCGCTTTTGGGAAGGACTTTATAACACTCCGTGTGGTCCGTGGATAATAAAAGAATACACTACTGTCTGCGGCGGAATTCGGAGCAAGTGATGGCTGTGGCAATGGCGACATTCAGACTCTCTGCGCGCTCGCTACCCTGATGGAAATTGGGGATGAGGATGCGACGGGTGATGCGTTGGCGTATCGCTTCGGAGATTCCGTTTCCTTCATTTCCCATCACGATAATGCCTTCACTGGTAAGGGATTGGTCATAGATGTTGTTGCCATCGAGCAATGTGCCATAGACTGGGAATGTTTCAGGAAGGCTGTCGAGAAATTGTGGGAGGTCAGTATAGACGATGGGTAAATGGGCGATGCTTCCCATGGTGGCTTGTACTACCTTGGGATTGTAAATGTCTGCGGTGTCGGGGGAACAATAGATGCAGTCGATGCCAAACCAATCGGCTATACGGATGATGGTTCCTACGTTGCCTGGGTCCTGGACACCATCAAGTGCCAGCGAGAGATGACCTTCTGGGGCTATGGGGGCGGTGTTTGTGGGGATTTCAAGTACGGCCAACACCTCTTGCGGATGTTGCAAGAAACTGATGCGCTGGAGTTCTTCGTTGGTAACGAGTTGTGTGTCGGCTGTCATCATCGTAGTGGCGAAAATCTGACGTGCCTTGAAACCGGCACGCAGGAGGTCGCCTACCACTTTCGGACCTTCTGCAACGAAAAGTCCTTCACGACGGCGGTTCTTCTTGAGTTCGAGACTGTGAACCCATTTTATTTGGTTTTTGCTAATCATTGGTGCAAAGTTACGATGATGTGGGCGAAAAACCAAAACAAAACTGGATTTTCTCCCACATGACATGGATTATCTTGTTGGACATTCGCCTCATCCTATGATATCTTACCACAGAGTTTGGTATAGGGACAATTGGAACAGCTTTTCCCGTCGGGAGATGGCGTGAAGTCAACCTCAGGATTGAAGATCTCGTCGATCACAGTCTTTAGGTGACTATTGAAATCTTCCAGATAGGGAAGTATGTCGCTGATGGGTTCCTTACCAAAACAGAGGGTCGGGTCGTAATCGTCGGAAGCGGCATGCTGGATGAAGAGTAGGGCAGGGCTTACCGGCAACTGGTGGGGATTGACGGAACTGTCGGTCGCCACGATATTGCCATAGAGCAGCGTCTGGAGATAATAGCCACGATGCGAGTCGTTGTCGGCAAAGATATCATCCACGTCTTTTGCCATCTTCATCTGGCTTCCTCCCGTCTTGTAGTCCACCACACGGATGCGCTCTTTGGCAGTATCGCAATCAACAGCATCGAGGCGGTCTATCGTACCGCCAATCGTAGTAGTAAACTGTCGGTCGCCCATCTTCACTTGCCAGTCGCACATCACCTGTCCTTCGAGTTTATAGACCTCAAAAGGAGCCTGTCGGTAGTCTAACTTCAGCAGTTGACGCAAGTAATGGATAATCACCTCCCGATTGATGAGTTGCAGTCCGTTGAGCGCAGCACCGGCAGGTAATTGTTTGCGAAAAGCCGTGTCAACAGCCTGGGCGACGGCCGTCTTTGACTTCAGCAGCTGCCCAATCTGCGCCTTTTCAATCCGGCATCCATGTTGCGTCATCTGTTCATAAAGGTGTTGGGCAGCATCATGGAAGATAATACCGAAAAGGCGGTCGTCAATCTGCAGTTCATCATCATCGAGTTCGTAGAGGTTGGACACATACTGATAGAAGAACTGCAACGGGCAGGAACGGTAGCTGTTGATGGCTTTCGGAGTGAGCAGCGGCCTGTTGGTATTCGGGCGTTTGACAAATCTACGGTAGAGGATCTGCATGATTTCCGGTGTCTTGCTAATCGCCTGCGGTTGCATAATGGTCGGTTCCTGTTGTGCTTTGAGATAGTGATGCTGAATGGTCTGTGGAGCTTCAACCATGAGTTGGAGCATGAAACGACTCATCTCATGGGCATTGCCATCGTCAGTACCGTTGTTATACACCAAGGTGATATCGGTGGCACGCTGCAGAAGTCTGTGGAAGTAGTAAGCATAGATCGCCGTCTTGTGTTCGACGGTGGTCAGTCCGTACACCTTTCTGAGGCTGTGGGGAATGAATGAGCTGTCGTTGACGCCTTTAGGCATATTGCCTTCGTTGCACGACAGGAGTATGATGTGGTCGAAATCGAGGTTGCGCGATTCGAGTATTCCCATGACCTGTATGCCTTCTGCCGGTTCTCCATGAAATGGAATGGATGTGGACTGTATCAACTGTCGGAGCAAGCGTTGCAGGGTGACGCTATCAATATTCAGGTCACCATCAGCAGCCAATCCCTTCATACGGTTTACTAACGTATAGGCGCGGAATATGGATTCCGATCGTAATGCCATGGCATTAGGGTCGGCGTCAGTGGTCTGACTCATGTCAGTGGCAATGGTGCGGATGATGGTGCATAGCCAATCGAGGATGGCATGGATACGGGAGTCGCTCTGCTGTTGGCAACTATCGAGCAGTTCGTCTGTAATACATTTGTTGTAAGGATGTTGACGGATTGTCTTATAGTAAAACTTTGGCTTGTTTGAGGTTTGCCATGCCACCAATAGAGTGAGGAGTGAAGCGATGGGCGTTTGCGCCAAGGGGTAGCCCGTGGTGATATTGACCTTTCCGATATTGTCGGGAATGGAATGGATCACCATGGGCAGGAGGTTCTCGTTGCACAGGAGGATCGCCGTGCGTTTCCCACCATTTTTCCGCTGTTCATCAGCGAGCCAATCGGCAATATAATGTGCTTGAATATTTTCTGTTGGCGCAGCAACAAACCGGATCTGTTTGTCGTTTGCAAACTGTCGATAGATCTCTTCCCGTGAGTGATCGAGTTCGTTGGGAAAGGTGGAGAGGTATTGAGAGATAAAGAATCCAGCCTCATGTCCTTTCATATAATAGTCATCGAAATCCCAATAGAATTTAGCCTTACCTTGCTGTTGCAGATGTCGGAAGAGCGCCTGCTCCACCTTGTTGAGGAGATTGAAGCCCACGAAAATATAGGTATCGTAGTTCAGGGTGATGGATCTGTTCTCCACCACATCCCGATACAACATACCCTCGTATGCCAGTTGTTGGTCAGCGAGTCTCTGCTGGAAGCGATGATAGATATCGGCGAAGTGTTGCCAGAGTTTCAGAAACCGCTGTTTAAGTTCTGAATGATCGTCATCGTTGAAATTGCTGAAAAAGCGCTTAATGACAGCACGTTGTTCATCGGTCAGATAACTGATGTCGTCGAGTTCGTGAAGGTCACGGATATTGGCAAAGACATGATCGGCGTCAGCCCTGTTTTTGTCGATATCATCGAAATCGGCAAGGAGGAGTTGTCCCCAGCCGTAGAAGTGGTCTAAGGTTTCATCAATTCCCGTCACCTCAACAAACGTCTTATGGATATCGCTCACCAGTTTGATGGGATCGGCAACGCTCCATTCCGATTGCGACCGGAAGAGTTCGCTAATGGTGAGGTAGGCCGGACTCCAGATGGGGCGGTCAGCCAATCGGGCGAGGTGCTCGTTGATGAACAACGAGGCACGCTTGTTGGGGAAAACAATTGCCGTCCGTGAGAGGTCTGTACCTTGTTTACTGATAATATCTTCTGCTACAAATTCAAGAAATGTCTTCATACCGTTTCAATTTTATTAGTATAAACATACCAGAGGAAACCCTCTACCTGTGAATGTCCCATCTTCCGGATCAGTTCCATGTATTCCTTTACCTGGGTTTGGTGTTCAGGTTTGGGGCGTCCAAACTTGAAATCGACCACGACAAAACGTTCGCCGTCGCTCATCACGCGGTCAGGCCGCCGTTCCACGACATAGCCGTTGTCATCGGTAGAAAGAATGGTACATTCATTATAAAGCGTCCAAGATGGCGAGAACCATGCCTTGACGCGACTGTCCTGTAAACGCTTGCGCAGCATGTCTTTGAGGCGTGCCGTAGTAATCTCCTGGTCGTAGATGATACCTTCCTGTTCCAGTTGCAACAGGGCACTCTCTATATCGTCAACGGTACGAATGGTAGAGAACACATGGTGGAGCACATTACCCATCTTGATGTATGATTGGGCAGTAAGCGTCTCTTCATCGTTTTCATCAGCCACAAACTCCATGCTTTTGTTGCTCTGGCGGAACTGTGTGTTCTGTTGGAACGTCTTCATAGAAACCTCAAGAGGCGTTGGAATCTGCAGGAACACGTTGTCGCTACGCTTCTGCGTCTTCTGCGTGTGTGTTGCAGGCGTGCCGTAGGTAAAGACAACGTTCGCCTCCTCATCTTCTATGCCCTCGATGGTACTTCCGGCAAGATGATCGGCAATCTGCGGCAACACCTTCATGATTTGGGAAGAACGCGTCTTGGCCGATTGGCGCTTTCCAATGACGAAAAGACTCTTGGAAGCTCTGGTAAAAGCGACATAGAGGATATTGAGGTTATCGACTGTCAGCTGAAGGTGTTCCTCTTCATAATCGGAAGCATAGATGCTTTCACGCATTCTCTTGCTGTAGTCAATCAAGGCAACTGGAAGTTGGTTGAAGGGTTCCACCTGTGGGTGACACCACAGCGTATCGTCCATTTCCATTTTCCAACTGCAGTAGGGGATGATGACATGGTCGTACTCCAGTCCTTTACTCTTATGGATGGTGAGGATGCGTATTCCCTCCACCTGGTCGCTCTGGATGGTCTTTTTATGTGCGTCCTGATTCCAATAGTCTATGAAGGCTTCAATACCCGTACTGTTGTCCATGGCGAAATCGCTAAGGATGTCGAAAAACTTACAGACGTATGCACTTTGGCTTGTTACACGATGTAACGAGAAGATATCGTAGATTCGTTCTGCCAGTTCTAACAATGGCAACTGAATCAACTCTTTCATCCCGTTGACAAAGGGTTCGGGCAACATCTCATCGAGGTCTTTGGTGGCAAGGAGGCAGTCTCTTTGCGTCCAGCTCACATCGTCGAGAATGAGTTGATGGTAATTCTTCACCAGTTGTGCTTTGACGAGTTTGTCGTTGGGGTGGGCCAACAGCCACAAGGCATCAACAATCAGATTGACAGGTGCAGCATAGTCCAGTCTGAATGCCTCATCGCTCACCACGTTGACATCAGGCAACTCACCCGTGATATAATTGGCAATACCACCAATCACCGTATTGGTGCGCGTGAGGATGGCGATGTCCGACTGCCGTACCCCCTCATCAAGCAGTTGACTGATACGGGACGTCAGGAGTTCCAGCGTATGCTGGCTATAGTCCTCGGTAGGCAGGAGCTGTATTTCCACATACCCTTGATCCAGCTTGGCGTCGGGTACTTGTTGGCAAACATCATGGTAGGCATGTTCGAGTGACGCTGCACCATTGATATCCTCCTCCGTCAAGTCGGCGTATTCCTGCTTTGCCAAGGTGGTGAAGAAAGTATTGTTGAAATCGATGATATTGCGCTGCGACCGATAATTGGTTTGCAGCGATTCCACCTGCATCATGTTGCTAGGAAACTGGCGTTCGATATCGTTGAGCAGCCGCCAGTCGCCAGATCGCCAACGGTAGATGCTCTGTTTCACATCGCCCACAATCAGGTCGCGCGACTCCCCATGGCTCATACATTCCTGTAGGAGAATTTTGAAATTCTCCCATTGTATGGTCGAGGTGTCTTGAAATTCATCGATCATGACATGTCGCAGTTGTGCACCAATCTTCTCAAAGACGAAAGGCGTATCGGACTCGCCGATCAGTTCATGGAGCAGATGTTGTGTATCGCTCAGGAGAAAGGTGTTAGACTCTTCGTTGATCTGTTTGACGGTCTGCTCAATACCATGCAACAGGCGCAGGTTGTTGAGGTGGCTCAACGTCAGTCGCGATGAGTTGATGATTTTCCATTTACTCTCACGGTTCTCTATGACGAAACGGAGAAGAGGAATCAGCTTGGACTCGGCAAGGGCGATAATCTCTTGGCGTCGCGGGTGTTTCTTAGAAGCCCAGTTGTCGGCACTCTCCAAGCATGCCAAGGCACGTTTGCCGATGATGTCCTCCTCGTATTTACCATTACCGATGCTGACAAACAAACCAGCTACGCCCGATTTTCCATAGGGGAGATCAGCCATGGTGAGGTTGTTGTCTTCAAGGGTTTCGAAAAACGATTCACTGGTTTGCCTGAAACATTTTTCTGCATTTTGCGCAACGTCGCGCAACTGTTTGACGTATGATTCTATAAACCCATCGCGCTGCATCACTTCTTCAAGGATTTCACGGTGCGTCTTGTAGTCGTCGTGGAAGATGGTACGTCCGAAATACTTGATATCATGGAGCAGCGTATTGTTGCGCGTGTCGCTATTGGTCCATCCTTTGTCGTCTTTGATATTTTCCATGATATAGCCCAAGAGCCATTGCAGCATAGGGTCGCTGCTCTTGAGGTTTTCCAACATCATATCTACCGCGAGCGATTCCACCTGAACACCATTGATTCCCACCTGCAGATTGGCAGTAAGGTTCAGTTCGCGTGCAAGGTTGCGCAACACACTTTGGAAAAAGGCATCAATGGTCTGTACGCGAAACTGATGATAGTTATGGATGAGCAGATGCAAGGCAATGCCAGCACGTTGTCTGACGACAGCAGCATCAAGACCAGTTTCTGCCTCCACCTTTGCAGCATAGCTTTGCGAGTCGGGCAGTTCATTCCAAATGCCATAGAGTTGGCTGAGAATACGTTGTTTCATCTCTTCCGTAGCCTTATTGGTAAAGGTCACGGCAAGAATCTGATGATAGTTCTGCGGATTAGCCACCAGCAGTTTGATGTATTCGGTGGCAAGTGTAAAGGTCTTACCACTTCCGGCACTCGCCTTATAGACGGTCAGCGGACGAATAGGGGATGTTGGATTTGTTACCATTTTCTGAAAAGTTCAAAGGTGAATTTACAACCAATTTCCTGATATTGCGTCTTGAGGAAACTGGCAAAGAGTCCGATGGACACGAAACGCGTGGTGAAGCCGTAGCCGATCTCGGTATAGGGCCGTGTGTGTTCTATCGACAAGGTGCTGAGGTAGATACGCTCGGTTTCTATGTAACGGCCTATCCATGGCATCCAAGACAGCATCAGTAACGGCGATTCATAGGACACATGACCACGAAGATAATAATCCGAGGCATTATACCAGTTACGTGACAACAACTGAAACTGTCCAGTCCAATCGTCATCCCAACCGTTGGGCAAGTTCTCATCTCTGAAATTGGCATAATCCACGAAATAACTTGTCTTCTGGTTGGTATAGAAGCCTCCTCCAAATCTTACATTAAGAAGGCGCATGCAGTCCATTCGCTTCTGGTAGGTCGCATCAAACTCCCACCGTTCGTATTCCAGGTTAGACCGTAGTACATTACGGATGCTGCGCTCGTAATTGGCTGTGAGGATGGGACCTTTTTTCCAGGGCGTGAACTGTAACGTCAGCAAAGGAGAGAAACTTCGATACGTCACAGGATGTCCAGCCTCTTGCATCATTTTCTTGTTGACCGCAGTACGTTGGTGGTAAATCAAACCGGCCGTCACCTCAAACCAGTCTGTTATACCTATATTATTGACCATCTTGAGGTTGTTGTCGTTGAAATATTGCAGCTCGCCCAGCTGTTCGTCAGTAGCCGCCTGCGATCTGTTGTTGATCTTATCAATAACGCTGGAGTTGATGATTCTATTACCGTTAGCCCATATCACCTCTGCATATCCATCTCTTTTCGGATTGTACGTCATGCGGAGTGGGGCAGTAAAGTAGAACTGCTTGATTTTGAAATTATAACCCAGGCGTGGTGTGAAAGTGAGGTATCGATGAGCATTCCAAGCGTATTGCATGCTGATTTTCATTTTATACGCCAAACCCCGACTCTGACTATAGCTCAAATACAACGGGTTGAAGAGAGGCGACGCCTTGATACTTGCACCTCCAGCATTCAGGCTCATGCTGCTGATGAGTTGATCGCCAATCACATCAACAGCCCATTCCTTCCATTTGCTGCGCTTGATAGTATCTTGACCTATACTGTCTGTTTTCGACCTCATCGAATGGTAATGGGCGTAGATCTCATTCTCCAGTTTACCAAGCGGTGTGGTGCGCAAGGTGTCCATCATCTTTCTGTCAGCCTGAATGTGGATGGTGTCAGCTACCTCTTTTGGAGCATTGTAGGTTGCTATGAAGCGAGCATCAATACTATTGCCAATAAATCCCAGATGTGCCTCGGTAGAGCACCATTGAGGTAAGCGTAATTCCCGTTCGTCGGTGTTGGGAATCACCTGCACGCGGAAAGCAATCATATCGTATTCGCCTTTGAAAGAGGCTAGATGGATCCGTCCTGTTCGTTGATCTACAATGGCATTACCTGTAACCAATTGTGTATTGTTAAGACGGGGGCGGAAGTCGATACGAAACATGTTATTAGAAACATGATGTGTTGTAAAGCGGTAGAAATGTCTGTTGCTGCGATGAAATGGCGACAAAAGACGCTGGTCGTAGATGGTCTTGCCATAAAGGTCGGGGGTGAGATATTCCAAGGTGGTGGGCATCACGCTCCGATTGCGAGGGATAGTACCACTCACCACCTGTCGCTTCATCTTGAAATGGCCGTCCTTGTCAATATTCAGTTTGCCATACACTTCTCCGATGTACCTCCGTTCTCCCTTCGCTACAACATACATGCTTGGCACAAGAAACAGAATAGGGTTGCGGCGTCTGGCATCTATCACATACCGCATATATGAGTTTGAAGTGGAATCGGAATAAAACACGGGTAATTTTCGCCCATACTCCCATACACGCTGAATTAATAACGAGTCTGTTGGCTGACTCGCATAAACAAAGATGCTGGACATGAAAATCATCATGCCCAGCATCATTATTCTGGCGGATGGGTGTTTCATGCCTCAAAATTACGGAAAAATTCCAAGGCATCCAAACTTTATCCCAAATATTTCATCAATATCTTAGCGTTGCCCGATTCGCGCAACTTGGTGATGCTCTTTTCGCGAATCTGACGGACACGCTCGCGAGTGAGTCCCAACTGGTCGCCGATTTCCTCAAGACCCTTTTCGTGGCAACCAATTCCGAAGCATTGGCTGATAATGGTAATCTCACGATCTTTCAGCACTTTCTTCAATACGGCATTGAGCTCCTGAGCCATTGACTCGTGATCTACATGACGGTCGGTACGTGAATCATCACCACCTGCCATAACGTCAAGCATACAGTTGTCTTCACCCTCTTGGAATGGGGCGTCAATACTAACATGGTGACCATCAGCCATCAAACTCTGACCAATCTTCTCTTCGTCGAGATTGGTAGCGTCGCTCAACTCAGCAACAGAAGGATGGCGCTGATGTTCCTGTTCGAATTTGTTGATCTCGTGGGTAATCTTGTTCAGACTTCCAACCTGGTTCAGAGGCAAACGCACGATACGGCTTTGCTCTGCAATAGCCTGAAGAATAGACTGGCGAATCCACCATACTGCATAGGAAATGAATTTAAAGCCGCGTGTCTCATCAAATTTCTGAGCAGCCTTAATCAATCCAATGTTTCCTTCGTCAATCAAATCAGTCAAGGTCAGACCCTGGTGCTGGTATTGTTTGGCCACGGAAACCACGAAACGCAGATTGGCTGTGACAAGTTTGTCTTTTGCACGCTCACCCTCAGGACCACCTTTGCGGATCTTTTGTGCAAGTTCGATTTCTTCGTCAACACTAATCAGCGGGGCACGTCCGATTTCTACAAGATACTTATCAAGTGCTTCACTCGAACGATTCGTGATACTTTTCTGAATTTTAAGCTGTCTCATCCTTTTTAAATCTTCTTCTTTTTAACTTAACCTCTTGAAAATCAATAAAGTACATAAAATGTACTCAAAAATCTCTGCAAATTTACTAAAAAAATCAATACGCTGCACGTTTTTAACAACTTTTTTGTATTAAAAAACATTAAAGTATAATCTTCGACCAGTATGCACATGGAGGAAACAAGAAATCTTACCATATTGTCTGTGTGCGCCGTAGATATTGATTGACCTGTTAGCGACAAGAAACTATTATTGTTTCTTCTCCTTTTTTTCCTTTTTTGCCTTTGTCGCCTTTTTCTTTCTGATGCCGAACAAATCGCGCAGGTTACTAAAATCTTTCTTGATGATCAGGCCGAGTCCCTGGGTGTTAAGACTTGATTTTGTGAAATAGCGGTCATTGGTCTGATTATACACTTTCAAGGCAAGGTTTCCGTTGGGCACCAACAGATAGCGCACATCAAAGTCACCAATAAATGTTGTGTTGGCGGTATTGGCTTTGTCACGGTAACCAAATTGTCCGTTGAGGAGTAATCGGTTGTTGAACATCCTACCGCTGACAATACCCTCGTATTCCGCATTGTTCCATCCTTCGTCGCCCGTGGAAATATTAGCGCCAAAACTCCAATCGTTACTTTTGATGACTGATTTAAGCAAGGTGTTGATTTGACTGCTCAGCGTACCCGACAACAAACCTTGCATGGCCAGCGACGTTTGGTTTTGTTGTGTTTCCCCCGCTTCCGCATTATTCGCACCCTGTGGGTAGAATCGACCGAAGCCAAGGAGGTAGAGCACCTGTTGGTTCATTTCTTCTTGTCCGTTAATAATCGATCGAACCATCTGTTTTTCGTCTGTATTGACATTCGGCATGTCAAGATCGAAATCCACTATGGGGTTTGACGGTTGTCCCGTGATATTCATCAGGCAGTTGACTTTAACCGTATTCGAGAAACTCTTGCCGACGTTGAGGTCGCTCAACGATACGCCATTTACTGCATGCAAGGCCTGTAGGTTCAGCGTAGCTTCATAAGGGTCACCTGCAAAGACGATAGTACCTCCGGGTTGGAAGGTAAAGTCTTTCTTGATAATTTCCTGTATGGTCACACCGTAGGTTCCATGTTCAACATGGTATGTTCCAAACATCTGAAAACCGCCTTTGTTAAACCATGTGGCACGCAGGATGCCGTTTCCGTTGAGCGTGATATAATCGTTTGTCTGGTTATCCATCAGCAAGCGTAGTGTAGCATTCGGCGTACAGTTGATAAGGAAGTTGATGCGCATATCAGAACGGTCCTCCAACGGATTGTCTGTCGTGACTTCCTGAGATGTTTGGTTGAGTTTTGTGTCATTATCTCGATGTGTCACCCAACTGATAAACTCCTGATTGCCGATGGCATCGGGTTGCGCTACATTATAGGTAAAAGACGAACCCTTTTCCGGTGTGATATTCAGGTCGATGGTCGTTTCATTGGGTCGTCCGTGAATACCCACGCGACCAGTACCATAGACTGTACCATAGAACGTGTCGTCTCTGAAGTCGTTGAAATCATAAGCCAAGAGATGGTTGGCATCGACATAGAGGTCGTAGGTGAGGTTGGTGAGGTGCTTGTGGTGTATGCCACCCGTCATCAGTCCTCTTTGGTTGTTTTTGTCATAGATGTAGCATGAAGCAAAGGAAATTTCGTCAGGGACAAGATTAATCGTATCGTTTTTAAGATAATACGTACATCCTGTCGGTTTCACATGTGCTTCACCATTGACAACCAGTTGACCTTCTATGTTAATAGTACTCAGCGGTCCAAACAGTCGTACGGCGCCCAGAGCCGATCCGTCGATGTGAGAGATGAAGCTCTTAGTGAACGAATGCATAAATTCTATTCTGGTGTTCTCAGCCCTGATGCCGAGGTCTATAAAACTCTTCACAGGAGAAACATAACCTTCAATATAGGTTTTAGAGTCGCGACCATTTGAGATCTGTCCGTCATCGGCAATGGCATGAATATCGATTTGCTGGTCTTGTTCGTTCCATACTACATTGGCATTTAGCGTACCCATGCGACCATGTTCAAACTCAAAACCGTCAACGGCCAGTTGTGCCGATGCTTTAGGTTTTTTGCTAAAGATGGCATGAGCCAAAACCTGTCCTGTAGCATGACCATTGAAATCTACGGCATGGAAATTCACCAGTTCGAGGATGTATTCTATGTCAATGTCGTTGAGGTTCACCACAATACCGTCATCCTCTGAGGGTGAAGCTGTTCCGTCGATGACGAGGTGTTGGCTATCGTGTTTGATCGTGAAATTCTTAATGCTAACATGCTTAGGAGCATAGTATATCGAGCTCGGTTCAACATTCCACCATGTATTATGTATATTGATGCGCGATGGATTGATCTGAACATTGGCCGCATGTTGCCCGTTTTCCGTCTTATGGAAGATTGTTGTGGCATTAAGCGTTCCTTCCATATTTTTTTCAACCTTATGATTGTTCCAATGGAGGGAGGTGTTCAACTGATTATTGTGTGCATCGGCTTGGAGTTTAAGATCGATGCGGTCGTCATTATCCATCATCTTTGCCACACCCAACTGGCAGGCTAAAGTATCGCCAGGCGTATGGATATTGGCATAGGCGTCACGGTAGCAATTGCCGTTAAAGTAAAATTCAGCAGCGCTTCCTTTCAGGTTGATAGTGTGCGTGTTATCATTCACAAAACCATCTATCGTGACAGGTTTGCGGATAGCCATAGGCACCTTCAGCAAGCGTTGCAACCAGTCGCCTCTTGTGATGTGCAGATGAACCGAGAAATCATTATTGGCAGCTGATTGCCGTTTATTCTTATACGCTGTTGTATTGCCATTTGACTGACTGTAATCAAACTTGGTTCCCTGGCCATTTCTGGGCAAGCCGGGAAGGGTAGGCAGTTGGATGGCGAGGAAATCGGTAAAGCTCTTTGTCAGGGTCTTATAGTCAAACTTTCCCATGATTTCAGCCTGTGCGAAGTCACTACGGAGGCGCATGAAATGGGTGTTGCCTTCATATCCTGTCATGATATGCAACTGATCAAACTCATAACTGTCTGTTGACGACAACATCGAGAAATTGTCAATTTTCACCGAACCCGTTGAATTGTCTATCCTACTGCCTCTGATGTCAGATGATATATCGGCAAAGAATCTGGCGTCACCCCATTTGTCGGAGAGGTTGATGGCTTTAGGAGAGAAGTTGAGTATCGATGCTTTGATCTGAATGTTTCGTTCGTTATGGTTCATCTGACACAGTCCAGAGATGTCCAGTCCGATATTAGGATCGTCGATAGAGAGGTTTCCGCCAACTTCTTTACTGTCGTAACGTGCGTCAATCTTGATATTGCGAAATGGGTATTCGTTATAGATAAACTGCCCTATATTTCCCTTGGCTTGTACCAGAAAATGTTGACGGTCCAGCGAACCATTCACGGCAATATCTGCTGATACTTGTCCGAAATGAGCATCGTTGAGCAGCTGTTGCAGATTGATGCTCTCTGTTTTGATGTCTGCCTGGAAGGATTGGTCAGCTTCTTTGTCGAAATTCAGTTTCAGACTTCCCACATCCGTACGGATTTGTTGTTGTACTTTGATGACATCCAACGCTGTACCTGTTGCAAGACCATGCATTTGTATATCCCCCATTCTTACCAGAGGGGCGGGTGGGGTAAAGCGTGTGCCTTTCAGGTTTTCTGATATAAAACCAATGGTTTGAGCCGACAACGATAGATTGTTGACATGCGCAAGCCATTGGGGTTTTCCTGTTATATTCTTCACCCATCCGTTGCAATCGATGTCAATATCTCCCGATGTGGATTCTACCAAGAGCTGTTCAATGTCTAAGTCATCCTTCTCGCCTTTGAATTTCGACCTAAACGAGATGGTGCCTTTGAACTGCTTGAGGGAAGGTACAAAAGCACTCAGGTCACTTAGCGCGATATGTGATGGTTTTATTTCACCATGATACCTTAACGCTTCCAAGTCTATCTTTTTATCTTTTATACGGTAGTCGGCTTCCATTTCTCCCAAAGCCAACTGGGTGTCAGGCAGTTTTAAGTCAAGACTTTTGAGCTTGCAACGGTTACGTCCACATTCCAATTGAAATGCCAGTCGCTTAATATCCAGTCCGCCCTGTTCTTTCATGGAAATGTTTTTGGCAATGACATTCAGCGAGTCGTTTGTGAGCGTTTTAATTAGAATATGTGAACTGAGGTCCGTCACTTTGATATGATTCACATCAAACTGCCCGTATCTTCTTGCTATCCAGTTCTTATCGTAGCTGACGGAAGTACGTCGCATGATGAGCGAGCCCAACCTTAAATCGAGTTTGCTATCACTTTTCGATTCTTTGGAAGCAAGTGAGTCGAGCACAAACTGAAAATTGGGTTTGTCTTCAGGTCTGTTTTGGTAGAGACTGATTTTTCCTCCGAAAATCTGTGCGGTTGAAATATCAATCTTTCCCGATGTAATGAGGGAGATGAGGTTGATTCTCACGCTCATACGATTGGCGACTAATAGCTGTTTTCCCGACTGGTCATCCATAGAGATTTTATCGACAACGAGTCTGTTAAGCCATCCGGGATTGACACTACCGATCTTGACATTTGTTCCCAACTTATCGCCTATGGCAACAGCAATTCTCTCTCCAGTATATTGTTGTATGCTGGGGATGGAGAACGTAAGGATTGTCAGCAGATAGACAGCAATGACCGCCCATATCGTGATTTTAAGGATATATTTCAGTATCTTCACTGGCAATGTGTTCTTACTACTGGTCAAAAACTGACAAATAGAGATTGCAAAATGTTTTCATTTAACATGTTTGAGCCACAAAATTACATTAAAAAGTTGTGAATATTAAATATTTTGCGAATTATTTATGCTTATTAGACCTATTTTTACTAATTTTGCAGTCATTATTAAAGCAACTATTCTCAAAAAGATAAACAAATGACAGATGTAATCAAGTTACGAAAAGGCTTGGACATTCACCTTCAAGGGAAAGCGGAAGGAAAAGTCATCCAGTTGAAATCAAACGGTCAGTATGGTATTGTCCCTGAAGATTTCGTGGGTGTCGTTCCTAAAGTGGTAGTACGCGAAGGCGATCATGTCAAGGCTGGGGATGCTTTGTTTGTAAACAAGCAGTATCCTGAAGTTAAATTCGCCTCTCCCGTTAGCGGTACTGTACGCGAAGTGGTGCGTGGTGAACGTAGAAAAGTGCTTTGCATCCGCGTGGAGGCAGACAAAGAGCAAGTATCGGTTGATTTCGGCATCAAGGATCCGTCGAAGATGGACGGAAAGGCTGTGGTAGAGGCTTTGCTTGAAGCAGGTCTCTTTGGTTATATCGACCAGTTGCCTTATGCTGTTTCAACCAATCCTACCGTTATGCCTAAGGCTATCTTCATTTCTACGCTTCGCGACAAACCCCTGTCGTGTGACTTTGAAGTAGAAGTGAAGGGGGAAGAGGAGGAGTTTCAGTTGGGACTTACAGCCCTTTCACGTATTGCCACCACACATGTGGGCTGCGGTAAGAACGCTTCGTTTATCGACAAATACAAAGATATCGAGACTCATGTCTTCGACGGTCCTTGTCCTGCCGGTAATGTGGGTGTGCAGGTCAACCACATCGATCCAGTCAACAAGGGTGAGGTGGTATGGACTGTAGATCCTACCGTCGTACTTTTCATCGGTCGTCTGTTGAAGACCGGCCGTGTTGATTTACATCGTTTGGTTGCCCTTTGTGGTAGCGAGGTAAAGAATCCTGCCTATGTTCGTATGAATGTGGGTGAAGAACTTTCCACACTCCTTTCCAACAGTTACGATTCCGACCATCATGTGCGTATTATCAATGGTAATGTGCTAACTGGATGTCCCACCACAAAAGAGGGATTCCTTGGTGCGCATAGTAGTGAGATTACCGTCATTCCAGAAGGTGATAATGCCGACGAGCTGGCAGGTTGGATCATGCCTCGTTTGGGACAGTTCAGTACCAGTCGCAGCTATTTCTCATGGCTCTGTCCTAAAAAGAAATATGCTCTCGACGCACGTGTAAAGGGTGGTGAGCGTCACATGATTATGAGTGGTGAATACGATCGCGTGCTTCCTATGGACATCTACGGGGAATTTCTGATTAAGGCGATTATTGCTGGTGATATTGACCGTCAAGAGCAATTGGGCATTTATGAGGTAAGTCCTGAAGATTTTGCATTGGCTGAGTTTGTTGATTCTTCCAAGCTCGAACTGCAACGTATTGTTCGTGAAGGCTTAAATATTTTACGTAAAGAAAACACATAACAATATTAATATGAGTGCATTAAGAAATTATCTCAATAAAGTTAAGCCTCATTTCGAACCCGATGGAAAGCTCCATGCCTTCCGTAGCGTGTTCGATGGATTTGAGACTTTCCTCTATGTGCCAAACACCACAGCACGCACGGGTGTGAACATCCATGATGCCATCGATTCTAAGCGCATCATGAGTATGGTGGTCATCGCCTTGTTGCCAGCTTTACTGTTTGGTATGTATAATGTGGGTTATCAAAACTATCTCGCCGCAGGAACCTTGGCAACAGCCAGTTTCCTTGAAATCTTTGTATATGGTGCCCTTGTGGTCCTTCCAAAGATTCTGGTGAGCTATATCGTCGGACTCGGTATAGAATTTGCCTGGGCACAATGGAAAGGTGAAGAAATCCAAGAAGGCTATCTCGTTAGCGGTATCCTCATCCCATTAATCATCCCTGTAGGCTGTCCCTTGTGGATGTTGGCGTTGGCATGTGCCTTTGCTGTTATCTTCTGCAAAGAGATTTTCGGAGGAACGGGTATGAACCTGTTCAACCCTGCTATTTCTGCCCGTATGTTCCTGTTCTTTGCTTATCCGTCAAAGATGACAGGTGATCAGGTGTGGATTGCACGTGACAGTATCTTCGGACTGGGTAACACTCTGCCTGACACCTTTACTGCAGCAACTCCGCTCGGTCAGATTGGCCAGGGGGTAACTCCAGATGCTTCACTCCTTGATATGGCATTAGGTTTCATTCCCGGTAGTATCGGCGAAACATCTGCTGTCGCCATCGCTATTGGTGCGGTAATCCTACTGTGGACTGGTATCGCTTCATGGAGAACCATGGTGAGTGTGTTTGTAGGAGGTGGCCTGATGGCATTACTCTTCCAGTCGCTCGGCATGACCCAGATGATGTGGTACGAACAGTTCCTGTTGGGTGGTTTCGCCTTTGGTGCTGTCTTCATGGCCACCGACCCTGTCACCTCATGTCGTACTGAAGGAGGTAAATACATCTACGGTTTCCTGATAGGAGCCATGGCTGTCATCATCCGTGTGATGAATGCCGGTTATCCGGAAGGTATGATGCTCGCCATCTTCTTCGGTAATATGATTGCTCCCACCATCGACCATTTCATCGTGGAGCGCAATGTCAGCAAGCGCATGAAACGTGCTAAGTAAAATCATTAAAGAGAAAACAAATGAGCAAATTAAATACAAACTCAAACACGTACATTATTATATATAGTACTGTGCTTGTTGTCATCGTGGCTTTTGTGCTGGCCTTTGTATTCAAGGCACTCAAACCCATGCAGGATGCTAATGTTGAGCTCGATGTGAAGAAACAGATTCTATATTCGCTCAACATCCGTAACCTTGATGGTGCAGAGGCAGAAGCCCGCTACAATGAGGTAGTGAAGGATGAGAAAGAAGACAACGGTCAGATATTCTACCAATGTGAAGTTGATGGCGAACCCATCCTCGTGGTCAGCATGAAAGGCATGGGACTGTGGGGCGGCATCAGTGGATATATTGCCCTTCACGGACAACCCACTACCGTTTATGGCGTTTATTTCAATCACGAAAGTGAAACAGCTGGTCTGGGAGCCGAAATCAAAGACTCTAAGGCTTGGCAGGAGAAATTCATCGGCAAGCGTGTCTTTGCCGACGAGAAATGCCATGACGTAGCCCTCTCTATCGTGAAGAAGGTAGAAGACAGTTCCTGTCAGGTTGACGTGGTGACTGGTGCTACCTTGACCTCTGATGGTGTTGACGCCATGTTGAAAAAAGATTTGTTGGATGCTTGCAAGCGTGCAGACAAGCTCTTCGGAAAGCAGTCTGTCACTCTTCCAAGTGATTCTGTTGAAGTAAAAGAGTAACAGCCATGTCATTATTCAGTAAACAAAACAAAGAGGTATTGACAAACCCCATCAGCCTTGACAACCCTATTCTCGGTCAGGTGCTTGGTATCTGTTCGGCTTTGGCCGTCACCTCACAACTCAAACCGGCCATTGTGATGGGTTTGGCCGTGACGGTAATTACCGCGTTTGCCAATGTGATTATTTCTATCATTCGCAACACCATTCCTACACGTATCCGTATCGTCGTGCAACTGGTAGTGGTGGCTGCCCTCGTGACAATCGTGTCACAGGTGCTTAAAGCATTTGCCTATGATGTTAGTGTAGAACTTAGCGTCTATGTCGGTCTGATTATCACCAACTGTATCCTCATGGGTCGCCTTGAGGCATTTGCCATGATGAACAAGCCTTGGCCTTCATTCCTTGACGGTGTGGGCAACGGATTGGGTTATGCCCTCATCCTTGTCATCGTGGGTGGTGTGCGTGAACTTCTTGGACGTGGTACTTTACTGGGTTTTCAGATCGTTCCACAGGCACTTTACGATGCTGGTTATGTCAACAACGGAATGATGACCATGCCTGCCATGGCTCTTATCCTTGTGGGCTGTGTTATCTGGATTCATCGTGCTTACTTTATAAAGGAGAAATAAGATATGGAACACGCAATAAGTTTATTCTTCCGGTCGATATTCGTAGATAATATGATATTCGCCTTCTTCCTCGGCATGTGTTCGTACCTTGCCGTGTCGAAGACTGTCAAAACATCTCTTGGCCTCGGACTTGCTGTTACCTTTGTACTTGTAGTTACCGTACCTGTCAACTATCTGTTGCAGACCTGCGTACTTGGTCCCAACTGTCTTGCCGAAGGTGTTGACCTGAGCTATCTGTCCTTCATCCTCTTCATTGCCGTCATTGCCGGTATTGTGCAGTTGGTAGAAATGGCTGTAGAACGCTTCAGTCCATCACTCTATTCTGCGCTGGGTATTTTCCTTCCGCTGATTGCGGTCAATTGTGCCATCATGGGTGCTTCGCTCTTCATGCAACAGCGTATTCTGCTCGATGCCACCAATTCACAAGCCATCACCAGCGTAGGTGATGCTGTGGTCTATGGACTTGGTTCTGGTATCGGTTGGACCTTGGCAATTGTTGCCTTGGGTGCTATCCGCGAGAAGATGCAATACAGCGACGTGCCTCGTCCCCTTCAGGGTCTCGGTATCGTCTTCATTACCGTAGGCCTGATGGCTATGGCGATGATGTGTTTCAGTGGACTCAATATTTAACTTTAGCAGACAAGTAACATTATGACAGAATTTATAGCATACAGTATAGGGGTGTTCCTCTTGGTAATCCTCCTGCTGGTAATTATTCTGCTTGTGGCCAAGAAATTCTTGAGTCCAAGCGGTAATGTCAACATTACTATTAATGGCGACCGTACCATTAACGTGCCACAAGGCAACAACCTGATGGCTACGCTCAACGAGAATGGTATCTTCCTGCCTTCTGCCTGTGGCGGTAAAGCCTCTTGCGGACAATGTAAGGTACAGGTTCTGGAAGGTGGTGGTGAGATTCTCGATAGCGAGAAACCTCATTTCACCCGAAAGGAAATCAAAAACCATTGGCGTCTGGGATGTCAATGTAAGGTGAAGGGTGACCTTAACATCCATGTTGACGAGAGCATCCTTGGTGTGAAGGAATATGAGTGCACCGTGATTTCAAATAAGAACGTTGCTACGTTTATCAAGGAATTTAAAGTGCAACTGCCTAAGGGTGCCCATATGGACTTCCTTCCAGGTTCTTACGCTCAAATCAAGATTCCTGCATTCGACTGCATCGACTACGACAAGGATTTCGACAAGGCGCTTATTGGTGATGAATATCTGCCGGCTTGGCAGAAGTTTGGTCTCTTCCCCTTGAAGTGTAAGAACCCCGAACCCACCATCCGTGCCTATTCTATGGCGAACTATCCTGCAGAAGGTGATGTCTTCATGTTGACCGTACGTATTGCAACTCCTCCATTCAAACCAGATCGCAGTGGATTTATGGATGTGAATCCAGGTATTGCTTCGTCTTACATCTTCTCTCTGAAACCAGGCGACAAGGTTATCATGAGTGGTCCTTTCGGCGATTTCCATCCACATTTCGACAGCAAGAAGGAAATGATATGGGTTGGCGGTGGTGCAGGTATGGCTCCTTTGCGTGCACAGATCATGCACATGACCAAAACATTGCACACTACCGATCGCGAGATGCATTATTTCTATGGCGCACGTGCACTCAACGAGGTGTTCTACCTCGACGATTTCCATGGACTGGAAAAGGAATTCCCCAACTTCCATTTCCATCTGGCTCTCGACCGCCCAGACCCAGCAGCCGATGCTGCTGGCGTGAAATACACCGCAGGATTCGTTCATCAGGTCATGTACAATACCTACCTGAAGGACCACGAGGCACCAGAGGATATTGAATACTACATGTGTGGTCCTGGTCCCATGTCGAAAGCCGTAGTGGCTATGCTCGATTCTCTGGGTGTAGAGTCTGAGAGCATCATGTACGATAACTTTGGTGGATAATGCAACAGACTGTTGCAGACATCTACTGTATAATCATCAATATCCGCAATGAGTATTCTCCATTGCGGATATTTTTTAGAATATGAAAATTAATATTTCGATGAGGTATTATTTGAGTTGAACACCTGGTCTCAGTCTTGAAATATGATATTATGTATGAATGACTGCTTTGAACCCGAAGACATCCCGAAGGCATCCCGAAAGTTTGAAAACTTGATATATTGTTCCCATGCTGTAAGAAAGGTGATTATATGAATCAACTCATGCATCATTCTGCACCATTCATCATCCACCTATTTCAATATAAAAGTTGGGGTAGGGTAACAGGTTGCAGTTTAATAGTTTTTTTACCACAATTACTTTCGTTTTGTTTGTCTTGTGTCGTATTTATCTTTGTTTTATTAGATTTTTAGATAAAAAAGTGATGGTTTATTTGGAGAATTAAACAAAAATGCGTAACTTTGCGGTCAAAATAGAAAACGATATGAATAGTATGAATCTACTTAGCGGTATTATTATTATCCGACTGCGCCAAACGGTTGGAAGTGGTAAGACGTGTATGTAGTTGAAATATGAAAATACAAAGGTGCCTTTCTCGCTTCCAACAGTGTGAAAGGCACTTTTTATTAAGAATTGAAAGAAATTAAACAACAAGAAAGAATATGAGTGACAGATTATTTATCTTCGACACAACCCTCCGCGATGGCGAGCAGGTTCCAGGATGTCAGTTGAACACCGTTGAAAAAATACAGGTGGCAAAAGCTCTTGAACAACTTGGAGTTGATGTGATTGAAGCAGGATTCCCCGTTAGCAGTCCAGGCGACTTCAATAGTGTGATTGAAATATCGAAAGCCGTGACATGGCCTACCATCTGTGCCCTAACACGTGCTGTGCAGAAAGATATTGATGTAGCTGCAGATGCATTGAAATATGCGAAACACAAGCGTATCCATACTGGTATTGGTACATCGGACTCGCACATTAAATACAAATTTAATTCCACACGAGAAGAAATTATCGAACGTGGTGTGGCTGCTGTGAAATATGCAAAGAAATATGTAGAAGACGTAGAGTTCTACTGTGAAGATGCAGGACGCACCGAAAATGAATATCTGGCTCGCGTGGTAGAAGCTGTCATTAAAGCAGGTGCTACCGTGGTCAATATCCCAGACACGACGGGTTACTGTCTGCCTCAGGAGTATTTCGAGAAAATTAAGTACCTGAAAGAACATGTTGACGGTATTGACCGTGCTATTATCTCTACACATTGCCACAACGACTTAGGCATGGCAACAGCCAACACGCTTAGCGGTGTGTTGGGTGGTGCTCGACAGGTAGAGGTGACCATCAATGGAATTGGTGAACGAGCCGGAAATACTTCGCTCGAAGAAATTGCCATGATTCTGAAATGTCATAAAGGTCTGGATATCGAAACCAATATCAATACCACAAAGATCTATCCCACCAGTCGCATGGTATCGAGCTTGATGAACATGCCCGTACAACCCAACAAGGCCATTGTGGGTCGTAATGCTTTTGCTCATTCTAGCGGAATCCATCAGGATGGTGTGCTAAAAAACGTGCAGACCTATGAAATCATCAATCCCAAGGATGTGGGTATCGACGACAATGCTATCGTGCTGACCGCACGAAGTGGACGCGCAGCGTTGAAGCATCGTCTGAACGTGAATGGTGTGGAGGTTGATGAGCAGAAACTCGATAAAATTTATGAAAAGTTCCTGATTCTGGCCGATCAGAAGAAGGAGGTCAACGATGCCGATGTGCTCATGTTGGCTGGTGCCGATACCGCAGAGGCCCATGCTGTGAAACTCGATTTCTTGCAGGTAACCACAGGAAAGGGCGTCAAGAGTGTTGCCTCTATTGGACTTGACATCAGCAATCAGAAATTTGAAGCTGCTGCATCAGGCAACGGTCCTGTTGACGCTGCTATCAAGGCGCTGAAGAAAATCATTATGAAACAGATGACCTTGAAGGAGTTTACCATCCAGGCCATCTCAAAGGGATCCGATGATGTGGGCAAGGTTCACATGCAGGTGGAATATGAAGGAAGTATTTATTATGGATTCGGTGCCAACACTGATATCGTAACCGCTTCGGTTGAAGCATATATTGACTGTATAAACAAGTTTAAGAAGAAATGAACACACTTTTCGACAAAATTTGGGACAAACACGTAGTTCAGCAACTGCCTGATGGTCCAACACAACTTTATATCGACAGACTCTACTGCCATGAGGTGACCTCGCCACAGGCTTTTGACGGCATGCGTGCAAGAGGATTGAAATGTTTCCGTCCAGACCATATATATTGTATGCCAGACCATAACACACCAACACACGATCAGGATAAACCCATAGAAGATCCTGTTTCTGCAAAACAGGTAAGCACGTTGGCGCAGAATGCGAAGGAATTTGGTTTGACTCACTATGCCATGATGTCGAAAGACAATGGTATCATCCACGTTGTAGGTCCTGAGAAGGGACTCTCTCTGCCCGGAATGACTATTGTATGTGGAGACTCTCATACCTCTACACATGGTGCAATGGGAGCGGTAGCTTTCGGTATTGGAACATCGGAAGTGGAGATGGTAATGGCATCGGAATGTATTCTTCAGCAGAAACCTAAGTCTATGCGCATCAGTATTAATGGAAAACTGCAGAAAGGGGTAACCGCAAAAGATGTGGCACTCTATCTCATGAGCCAGCTTACTACTTCTGGTGCTACAGGTTATTTTGTAGAATATGCGGGAGATGTAGTAAAAAACCTCTCTATGGAAGGCCGACTGACACTCTGCAACCTGTCGATAGAGATGGGCGCACGTGGTGGATTTGTTGCACCTGACGAAACAACCTTCGAATACATCAAAGGTCGTGAGTTTGCACCTAAGGGTGAAGCATGGGACAAAGCTGTGGCTTATTGGAAAACGCTAAAAAGCGGTGATGACGCTGTTTTCGACAAGGAACTCGTATTCGACGCAAAAGATATAGAACCGCGCATTACCTATGGTACAAACCCAGGAATGGGAATCGGAATTACCGAAGCCATACCACAAGGTGAAGGCGCTGGATTCCAGAAATCACTCGACTATATGGGATTCAAAGCAGGAGAGAAACTCCTTGGCAAGGAAATAGACTATGTATTCCTTGGAGCTTGTACTAATGGTCGCATAGAAGACTTCAGAGCTTTCGCATCTATCGCCAAAGGACGTAAGAAATGTGAAAGGGTAGTGGCATGGCTCGTGCCAGGAAGTTGGGCCGTAGATCAGCAAATTCGCGAAGAAGGTATCGATAAGATTCTTGAAGAGGCAGGATTTGAAATCAGACAACCTGGATGTTCTGCCTGTCTGGCCATGAACGATGATAAAGTGCCTGCAGGAAAATACAGCGTATCTACATCAAACCGCAACTTTGAAGGACGACAGGGACCAGGTAGCCGTACCATACTCTGCTCACCATTGGTAGCAGCAGCTGCTGCCGTAACCGGTAAAATAACAGACCCTAGAGAGTTGCTTTAATCACGCATATCCAACATATTGAAAATGAAACAGAAATTCAACATCATAACATCTACCTGTGTGCCACTTCCTTTGGAAAATGTGGACACAGACCAAATCATTCCAGCACGCTTCCTCAAAGCCACTACCAGAGAAGAAAGTTTCTTTGGCGACAACCTTTTTCGCGACTGGAGGTATAACGCAGACGGAACGGTAAATAAAGATTTTGTGCTCAACAATCCTACCTACAGCGGATGCATACTCGTGGCAGGAAAAAACTTCGGTTCAGGTTCTAGTCGTGAACATGCTGCATGGGCCATCGCTGGATACGGATTCAGAGTGGTCATCAGCTCCTTTTTTGCTGACATCCACAAAAACAATGAGCTCAATAACTTCGTTCTCCCTGTAGTAGTCAGCGAAGACTTCTTGGCAGAACTCTTTGACAGCATTAAAAACAATCCCAAAACTGAAGTTGAGGTCAATTTGCCAGAACAAACCGTCACCAATAAGGCGACAGGACGACAGGAAATCTTTGATATTAACGGATATAAAAAACATTGTCTTGTCAATGGACTCGATGATATCGATTTCCTGATTCAAAACAAGGACAAAATCGAACAATGGGAACAGCAGAACGCATAAATGCCAATACAAGACAACTGCCAGTCATAGAAATCATGGACTCCACCCTAAGAGATGGAGAACAGACCAATGGCGTTTCATTCGTTCCTCATGAGAAACTTATGATAGCAAGAATGTTGCTGCATGGAGTTAATGTGGATCGTATTGAAGTGGCATCGGCTCGCGTATCAGAAGGCGAAAAAGAGGCGGTCAGCATGATTTGCAGATATGCAAGAAATATCGGTATGCTCGAACGTGTTGAAGTGTTAGGTTTTGTAGATGGCGGACTTTCTATTGACTGGATTAACGACTGTGGAGGAAAGGTCATCAACCTTTTAGCAAAAGGTTCGCTGAAACATTGCACACACCAACTGCGAAAATCTCCAGAAGAGCATCTTGAAGATATCAAGGCATCGCTGAAATATGCAGAAGAAAAAGGCATTGCTGTAAATCTCTATCTTGAAGACTGGTCAAATGGTATGAAAGATTCACCAGAGTATGTCTATCAGATCATGGACGCGCTCTGCAATAGTGGAATAAAAAGATTCCTGTTGCCCGATACATTGGGTGTGATGAATCCGCTTCAAGTCATTGAGTATTTCAGAAAGATGATAAAGAGATACCCACAATGCCATTTCGATTTCCATGCACATAATGACTACGATCTTGCAGTATCAAACTCGTTGGCTGCTGTACTCAGCGGGGCAAAGGGACTTCATGTTACCGTCAACGGACTCGGTGAGAGATGCGGAAACGCACCATTAGCAAGCGTACAGGCGATACTCAAAGACCAATTTCATGCCAGAACAAATATCAACGAAGAACAGCTCAACGGCATTAGTAGATTGGTGGAAGGATATAGCGGTATTGCTGTTGCTCCAAACCAACCCATCGTGGGAGAAAACGTCTTCACACAAGTGGCTGGAGTACATGCTGACGGTGACTCGAAAGACAAGCTCTACTATAATGATCTCGTACCAGAGAGATTCGGACGAAAAAGGGAATATGCGCTGGGAAAAAACAGCGGAAAGGCTAATATTGCCAGAAACCTCGAAGAACTGGGACTTGAACTCACACCAGAACAAACCAAGCGTGTGACACAACGCATTACAGAGCTTGGAGACAAAAAAGAGATTGTCACACAGGAAGACTTGCCGTACATCGTATCTGACGTACTGAAACACGACGCTCCGGAAGATAAGGTAAAACTCGTAAGCTATGTTGTATCTACAGCATACGGACTAAAACCAGGAGCCAATGTAAAAGTGGAAATCAATGGTAAACAATATGAAGCCGGTGCCACAGGAGACGGTCAGTACGATGCGTTTGTCAAGGCACTCAGATATATCTATAAGAAATATCTAGGCAGAACATTTCCATTGTTGGCTAACTATGCGGTTACGATACCGCCTGGAGGACGAACGGATGCACTCGTACAGACCGTCATTACATGGCAACATGGACAAGGTGTGTTAAGAACCAGAGGACTTGATGCCGACCAAACTGAAGCTGCTATTAAGGCAACCTTTAAAATGTTGAACATCATAGAAAACGAACAATAAAAACAATATCACAATGAAACTCAAAATCGCTGTATTACCCGGTGACGGTATCGGACCGGAAATTATGAAACAAGGTGTTGCGGTCATGGATGTCATTGCCGACAAATTCGGACATGAATTCACTTATCAAGAAGCACTCTGCGGAGCACATGCCATTGATGCTGTAGGCAATCCATATCCCGATGAAACACACGAAGTATGTATGAATGCTGACGCTGTGCTCTTTGCTGCAGTAGGCGACCTGAGATTTGATAACGACCCCACAGCAAAAGTGCGCCCAGAACAGGGACTCTTGGCTATGCGTAAAAAACTCGGACTCTTTGCCAATGTACGACCTGTTGCCACCTTCGATTGTCTGCTTCATAAAAGCCCACTAAAAGACGAATTACTTAAAGGTGCAGATTTCGTAGTTATCAGAGAGCTCACAGGAGGTATGTATTTCGGAGAGAAATATCAGGATAATGACAAGGCTTACGATACCGACATCTATACAAGACCTGAAATTGAGAGAATACTCAAAGTAGCTTTCGAAACAGCACAGAAACGTAGAAAGCACCTCACCGTTGTAGATAAAGCCAATGTGCTGGCAAGTTCACGACTCTGGAGACAGATTGCTAAGGAAATGGAACCCCAGTATCCTGATGTCAACACCGACTATATGTTTATCGATAACGCTTCAATGCGTGTGCTGACAGAACCACGCTTCTTCGATGTTGTCGTTACAGAAAATACATTTGGCGATATCCTTACAGATGAGACCAGTTGTATCACAGGATCTATGGGATTACAGCCATCTTCATCACTCGGTGAACATACACCACTCTTCGAACCTGTGCACGGCTCATGGCCACAGGCTGCAGGTAAAAACCTCGCCAATCCATTAGCAGAAATCCTATCGGCTGCAATGTTGCTTGAACATTTCGGACTCAACAAAGAAGGCGCATTGATACGAGAGGCTGTCAACGCATCGTTAGACGCCAATGTAAGAACCCCAGAAATTCAAGTTGAAGGTGGCAAGGCTTACGGAACAAAAGAAGTGGGAGCATGGATTGTAGATTATATCAAAAAAGCTTGATTATTACTCTATTGATGATTTGTTCGTCTGTGACTTTCTCACAGACGAACAATCAGCAATGGCGTGATTCACTCAATTCGCTAAACCGAAAGATTGAACTTTCTCCATATAATACCGATTTACACTTAAGAAAAGCTGCAGTCAATCTCGAACTGCAACAATGGGAATATGCCGTTGATGAATATACACTCATACTTCGGTACGAATCAAAAAACTTATCGGCTCTATATTATCGCGCATACGCGTACATGCATCTCAGACGCTATGATTTGGCAAAAAACGATTACGAAACCGTTCTTGCCAACGTTCCTACTAATAAAGAAGCAAGACTTGGACTTGCTTATATGTTCCAGTCATCTGGAAGAAGAAAAGAGGCACTGGAACAACTAAATATTGTGGTAGAACAGCATCCGGAGGATCCGGAAGTGTATGTGGCACGAGCTTCTTATGAAGCAGAACTGAAACTATATGAAATAGCATTATACGACTGGGAAGAAGCGATTAAAAGAAAGCCTGCCAACATAGACTATGCGTTGTCGTATATTGACTTACTCATCATATCTGGCAAAAACAATCGAGCCAAAACTGAACTAGACAAATTGTCGGGTAGGGGAGTCGCAACTTCATTGCTCCATCCTTTCTATAATAGACTTAAAAAAGCAAAAAACAAGTAAGTTCACATTTTATAAATAAAACAATACAGGAACTCTACTCCATGGGTTCTTGTTTTTTTTGTAGTCGCTCTTCTTCAACGGAATACTTGAATATTTATCGTTAGAATTATAAACCATTTAGGCAACTATATACCATTTACCCCCACGTATCAGGGTAAAAGTGCATACGTTTGCAGCTTCATAAGGTTCGTAACCTTTAACCTCCACAGCCTTTAAAAAGTAGAAATCCCAAACCTCGTGAGAGATTTGGGATTCTATTGTTTGTTTGGAGTATTTTTTTTCTTGTTCGGCGTTATGCTTCGGGGATTACTGAAACAACGCTCTTGTCACGCTTTCCTTTGTGGAACTGAACAGTTCCGTCAACGAGAGCGAACAAAGTATCGTCCTTACCCATACCAACATTGTTGCCGGGGTTGTGCTTAGAGCCACGCTGGCGAACAATAATGTTGCCTGCAACAACCTTCTGGCCACCGAAAATCTTAATGCCGAGTCGCTGTGATGCAGACTCACGGCCGTTCTTAGAACTACCTACACCTTTTTTATGTGCCATTTCTTGTTCCTCCTACGTTTAAGCGATTACTGATTTAACTTCTACTTGAGTGAACTGCTGACGGTGACCGTTCTTTTTGCGAGAGTCCTTACGACGCTTCATCTTGAAAACGATAACCTTCTCACCCTTAACAAGGGGATTGATCACTTCACATACTACTTTAGCACCGCTTACGGTGGGTGCACCTACCTGTACTGAACCTTCTTTGTCGACAAGCAGTACCTTGTCAAACTCAACAGTCTTGCCGGCTTCAGCCTCTTTCATGTGGTTCACGAAGAGCTTTTTGCCTTCTTCGGCTTTGAACTGCTGACCGTTAATTTCTACAATTGCGTACATTATTTAAATGTTATAAACGGGTTTTTCCGACTGGCGCACAACACCGTGTTGTGACTTTACCGAGCCAAAACGGACTAAATCGGGCGCAAAGTTACGAATTTTTTATGAGACAACCAAATTTATAATAAAAAAAATAAAGCGATGACCCTCACAGGCAATCGCTTCAATCTTCAATAGGTATTAGCTCTCTTTTAAGGTAAAAAGATTGTTTTCAGGATAACTGATGCAAAGGTAATATATTTTTTTTAAAATCAAAAACATTTCTAAAGAATTTTTCAGAAGTATTGAA
>NZ_NPJB01000037.1:0-22328 GCF_002251345.1 Prevotella sp. P4-119
TTTGTCCTCGGTGATCATAGCGATTATTGTTTGTAAACTTTTGATTTTTTAGCACCTTAAAGTTACAACAATTTTCGCTAATCACCAAATTTTTAGACACTTATATTTCGTCGAACTCACGTTAAATATAGATTTCTGGCCATAGGCCATAGATTTTTTCAAAGATTTCCTCCAAGATTTACCTATGGTTTGTTTTGGCGTGACTCAACAGAGTGAACCGAGCTTCCCTCTGTCTTCGCTACTCCAAAACATCTTGCCGTAGGCAACTAACCCCCAATAAAATCTTTAATAGCGACATTATTCCGCCAACTAAGGAAACAAAATACAGCCAACTGAGGAAATAAAATACGGCCAACTGAGGAAACAAAATACGGCCAACCGAGGAAATATCAATAAAAAGTTGTATCTTTGCACACAAAATATCAAATATATGAAACTATGGAATACAAACATAGAATCGCAGATCAAATGCTAACCAAGAAACTGGCAAGCAAGGGAGCTATCTTGATAGAAGGCCCAAAATGGTGTGGAAAGACAACCACTGCAGAACAACAAGCAAACAGTATCTTGTATATGGATAATCCTGCCTCATTGGAAACTAATCTACAAATGGCAGAGATTGACGCTTCTGTTTTGCTGGATGGTGATACACCAAGACTTATTGACGAATGGCAACTGGCACCAAAACTATGGGATGCCATCAGATTTGAGGTTGACCATCGCCATGACGTGGGACAGTTTGTATTGACTGGGTCCGCAGTTCCTGCAGATGAAAAAGACATGCAACATTCTGGAACAGGGCGATTCTGTTGGCTGACTATGCGCCCAATGAGTCTCTATGAGTCTGGCGAATCAAATGGAAAAGTAAGTTTGGCACATTTATTTGAAACACCAGAAAAAATTGTTGCAGTTAACAAACTGAAGATAGACGATCTGGCATATCTGATTTGTCGTGGTGGCTGGCCATTTGCTTGTGGATTACAAGCAGAAGCTGCGTTGGAACAAGCCTTCGACTATGTGGATGCAGTCATCAAAAAAGATATTTCGCGAGTGGATGGAGTAAATCGCAACGCTACAACAACCAGATTGCTATTACGTTCATACGCCATAAACCAAGGATCACAAGCTACCATCGGAACGATTGTGGCTGATATGATGACAAATGACGAAAATGAAATTAGTGTAAAAACAGCAGGTAACTATCTGGAAACGTTACGTAAGATTTTTGTAATAGAGGACTCTGAAGCCTGGAATCCTAACCTACGCTCCAAGACAGCTATCCGTACAGCGAATACCCGTTACTTCATAGACCCATCTATTGGAACGGCTGTTTTGGGACTTGGCCCTAAAGATCTTATTAATGACCTCAACACGATGGGACTCTTTTTTGAGACTCTATGTGTTCGTGATTTACGAGTTTTTGCTGATGCGCTGGACGGAGAGGTGTATCATTATCGCGACAAAAACGGATTAGAATGTGATGCCGTAGTACACCTGCGCAATGGAAAATATGGACTTATAGAAATTAAGTTAGGGGGTGATAAACTCATCAACGAGGGTGCTGAAAATCTATTAACTCTTGCGGGTAAAATAAATACAGAAAAAATGAATGAACCATCTTTCATGATGGTACTTACAGGAACAGGCGATTTCGCTTATCGAAGAAAAGATGGGGTTTATGTGGTTCCTATCGGATGCCTGAAAGATTAAAACCAAATGAATAAGCAGGAGTAAGATGTTAATTTTTGGGGGTAGCCTACGGCAAGATGTTTTGGAGTAGCGAAGACATAGTAAGAGCGCGCTTTTACTATGCTGAGTCACGACAAAATACGGCCAACTGAGGAAACAAAATACGGCCAACCGAGGAAATATCAATAAAAAGTTGTATCTTATTTTTTGACTTTTCTGTATATATAGATACAGATCATTCATAAAGACTGCATGCAAAATGATACTTTCTTACCAAGAGAGCCTAATACCGAAAAGTCAGTCAATATAAATGGACGTTCTGTCCAAGTATTCTTGACTTCGCTTCCATTCGGAATGTACCAATTCAGCGTTGGCTCAACAAACAATGTCAACTTTGGTGCAAATTGATATTGTATTCCGATGTTAGTGTTTACAGCCCACTGCATAGGTGTATTATCTTACACTTAGCTTGAATGTCTTGCTCTGTCCATCCTTAGTTTCAGCCTTTACAATATACAAGCCACAACCAATATTCTTGGTCCAAGATGCTTGATTAATGCCTAAAGCCGATGTTACGAGCAAGCCTTCGAAATTGTATATACGCACATTAGCAATAGCTATATTAGGTGAACTCACCGTTATAGTACCGCTATTAGGCGAGAAACACTTGATATTAGCCTCATCATTATGTTGCTTCAAGTTGTAAGTCGATGTGGTGATGTAGTATCTACCATGCTCATTAGCCATAATAGATATTGGAGCATCGGCAGGAGTGAAAGTTCCCATCTTGGCATCAAACACAAACAGCTTATCAGTAACATAGCGGTTTGCTGATATTTCAACATTAACAGTTGCGCCATTACTCATCACATTTCCATCCACCTTAGCAATGATGCCCAACGGCAGGAAGTTGATGTTTGAGAGTTTGTTAAGAGCAACAGCCTGATTGCCCGCGACAGTATACACTTGCGGAACATCTTCAATATCAGAGTTGTTAAGCAACTCAACATCCTCATCATCAACAAATTCGTCGTCGGCATCATTGCAAACCACAACCTTAGCTGTAGAACACAGATGATCATCATTAACTACATTGATATATACTGCAGCAGGTTCCTGTACAGCAGTACCACCAGATATCCAGCGGTCTGTAGTCATCATCAAAGTAAAGTTAGCTTGACTAACCGTCTCGCCCTCCTTAACCTTAACAAAGAAGCCTTGCATTGGCTCAATGATATAATCTTGACTGCGGTTGTATGTACCCTCTGGCACACTATGTGCCTTAAGAACACCATCTACTAAAGTCCACACCTTACGCTCAAAGCTCGGGTTTCCATTTAGGAATTGATACATACTAAGCGATGCAGTATACGGATTGCCCACTATGTAGTAGCGATTATTGCTATGAGTATTGGATGTGAGCGGCTGAGAGATTTCGCCCAACAAGCCAGGCTCATTAGAGTATGGCACATTTAGCATATACTTTTCATGCTTTGGCACAGAAACCTTCAAGTCAGAATACCCTCCATCTGGTTCGAAGTATTTATATTCCTCATCCTCCTTAGGCAGACGGAATAGCCATTTTGCCGACAGGGTTTTATATTGGTCGCCAGCCTTTAGAGCAAAGCCCTTGCCTTCAGAATAATTCTCGTCCAGCTTATTGTATACATGGCTCCAATATAGCGACTCTACATTCATCGAAGCATCCGATATGCTTTCTATGCTGATGTTATTGCCATCAAAATCGTGAACCTTATATTGAGTTCCGCCATCCACTATCTGCGTTTCGTTGCTATCCCAATTGCGCTGATACACTGGGGCTGCCACACGATTATCAGAAGTCCCATCGAAGTTCATTGCCGAGAAAGCAGTCTTCGATTCTTCCCTGCCTGTTGTTTTTGGCACAAAGAAGTCGCCAGCATAAATATTCTTCATTGGGGTCGATACGAGATTCCATTTGTTGCTCTCCACTTCCTTCTCCACGAAAGCCTTATTATATATAAGGTATGGCTGATTGAGCAGCTCAGCTTGTGCCTTGAAGAATATCTGGTCGCAGAGATTACCATGGAAAGTCTCACACTTAAACGTTCCGTTGCCGTCTGTAGAATGGTCGTCAGGGTCGGCAGTATTGTCGTTCCATGTCACCACAAAGTCGTATGCAATACCCGATGTAGCCTCCTCGCCCTTAAAGTTTGTCAACTTCGTAGCGATATCGTTACTCACACGATAAACGATATTGCCAAGTCCTGGATATACCAACTTGTTTTCAGGTATAACAACCTTCGAGAATTTCATTGGCGTATAAGCCTGTTGTCTTGTCAAGCTGCTATTAGCTGTATTGTCATAAGTAGCCTCACCATAGTCTTCATATTTTTTGTCGTATAGCTCTGCTGCCGTAGATCTCTTCCAGTTCAGGTCGTTGTTCCAGTTGGCATTAAGCTTGTTTGCAACGGTAGGAAACCATGTAAGATACTCTGGCACCACCTTTAACGTTATGAACAAATCGCCAGGACATGCAGCTGTCGTAGTACTATTATGCAGTTCATACGAGAAGTTCAGCTCATACCAATATCCTTCATGCAGAATATCCAAGACATTATCATCAAACACCAGTCCCAATGTCTTTTTTCCTGATGCCAAAGTTTCTTCTTTCAACTTACCAACAATCTGTTTTGTTGAAGTGAAAGTAGGGTCGTTGCTGTCTGAGATAAATACCTTTTGATCATCAAGGAACTTAATCTCAATATTCTCGTCTTTTCCATTATTAAGTTCAACCACCGGCAATATCAGCATGCCATTATCCGCCTTCTTCAGCATCTCCCTTATTTGTGGCAAACCGATGCGCACGGCACGGTCGTCGGTAGGATAAACCACTTTGTCGAAACCAAGAATAAGCTTCGGACCATTCTCCACAATACGAATAGTGAAGTACATAGGCTGTGGACATATTTCGTAAGTCACGGTTCCCTGCTTTATTGAAGTTTTAATAGGAACAGTCGCTATCTTGTATGTTCCCACCTGCTTAAACTTATACCCCGTAAGACTGTTGCTTACAGCAAGCACCAATGTTCCCTCGCCATCTACGCCCTTGATATATTTATCAAGTATGTCGTAGTCGGCAGGATTAGATGTTTGGAATGTTGCATTAAGAGAAGTCGCATTAGGAAACTTCAGGCGATAATTTCCTAACGCCTCCTGCAACCCCGAGATAGAAGAAAACTTATTGTCTGCGCCATCTGGAGTTCCCACAAACCAGTCAAACTTCACGTTATTAAGCAAGATAGAGCCACCGCCCACTTTGTCGGCAGTCTCAAGCTTTGCATTAATATCCACATCAGGTGTACTATTGCCGTCGCACGACACTCTCACCGTAGTAACCACACTTCCGTTGGCATCAGATATAACCACCTTCTGCTGCACAATGCTGAACGCATCGCTATATGATGAGCATTCATCAGTAAACTTTCCCCATTCATCGGGATTGCCATCAGCATCAGGATAAGCCACCGAAACATAGAACTTCTTTCCCAAAGGCAAATCGAAGTGCCTGTTGTCAATCACCAATATTACATGTCCCTCAGGGTCTATCTCAAACGCCGAAGAAGAAGCATCATAGTTGGCAGGAATAGTTACCTCGCCATATTCGTCGGCAGTACCGTCGCCATTATAGTCGATGCCCGCAAACGGCTTGCCATCCATATCGGATATACGATAAAACAACTTCGACTCCTTGCCCACACCTGTTATAGCCTGCACATTTTCGTAGTGCGAAGTTATTTTAAGTGTAATCTCGTGGTTTGCTATGCTTCCGCTCTTAGCATCAGGACAAGCAGGCTGATTCTGCAGCACGTCCACCTTTGCATGCTGAATATATAGTCGAATATCGTCAATGGCATAGTCGGCACCTGTAGTATTCGCACACATATTGTCGAGCACAATGCGGAAGTCGGAATAGTTTTCCACTCCCATATTCTTTCTCATCACTATTCGGCTATACACCTGAAACCAAGTACCTAACTGTCGTCCACCCTTTGTGTTAGAGGCAAAGTCGCCTGATGTGAATGATGTCAGCAGTCGCTGATGAGTCACCTTGTCGTTCTCATCCTTTATGATGCCATAGATTTTGAACAGCACCTGAGGTTGTTCTGAAGCATGAGAACCTGTAAAGTCAGTAACCGCAGCCGAGAATATAAGACGTGCTCCCGAGCATAAGTCAGCCTTAAAGTCGATAGAAGCTATCTGTCGGCTTTCGTCTGATGCATCCACATAGAGGAAATATCCATACTGCTTACCGTTAGTAATTGCATGTGTACGGTCATGGAGAACTGCGGAATTCCACCACTTGTACAAAGTCTTTCCTGTAGTTGAAGTTACTGAATTGTCAGAAATACCAGCCAAGTTAGCACTCTTAAACAGTCCATATTCGCCATGTATTAAAGCCATCCTATTAGGACAAGCATAGTCGCGCAGCTCTGGATATACAAAGCTATATGCACGTCTGTCCCATCTTGAGGCATAATGTGCCATATTGTTCTCTACTGTAGGAGCCACCATGGTAAGCTTGTCGTTATCGTCGTCAAACGATATAGGCTTTGTGACTTGCTTATAATGCGATTCAAAATAGGCAAGTGTACGCTCATTATCGCCATCATCTGTCAGCTGCTTCATCGTCTTGGGATAAGTATTCTGATATAGAATCTCAAAACTGGCTATTGGAGCTTTGATAGAGTTATTATTATAGTAGGCGTAAGCCACAAGATACACTATACTACCGAATGTTATATTTGGTTTCGTAGTAGGAGTACCATCTAAGTTTTTCCAACCATTTCCGTTCTTCATTAATACGTTCATGGAAGTGGAATTGTGCAATTGTACAGTACCACTTGATATCAACACAGTATACTTTGTCTTTGTCTCGTCATAGGCAAGCCATACAAATCCATTGGCATTATATAGTGTACTCTTGTCGTAGTCGGCTTGTTTTATGCTATGCGCTTCGTCCGAAGAGAGAAGATGCCTTTGTTTACCATCTTTTGGTTTTAGAGGATAAAAGAAATAATTGCTCGGCTTATAGTTTACACGTACCGACATTTTTGCATTAGCATCCTTTGCACCAAACACAATACGGCGGTTGTCCTCTATCGTCAAGTCAGAGTCTGCGGTGCGAAGGTCGGTAGCTGTTGTTTTTATAATATTCTCTGCCATAGCCTTTGCAGGGCGAATATGGAAGATATAGCGTATCTGCAATGTAGGCTCGTGGGTGAAGTATTGGTCTTGGCCACTTACCATAGGTTCAAAGTCGGTATATTTGCTCACATCACATGCAACATCCTCACCTTTCCATGTAGCGTCATCGGCATCGGTAGGCGCTTTATACTTCACACCAACTTTATTACGGTTTGGACCGGAAGGTTCACTATTTGTCTTATTTTTCCATGCAAACAATCCACGTGCTTTGTCGTTATTGTCATTGACCTCTTTCAAGTTTGTAGTGTTATATACAGAGAGTCGTGGATTAGCCATGTCTGTATTATAGTCGTACCATCTGATGTAGCCTTTAGGCTCGATGTCTGTATTTTGTTCTTTAGTATAATTTTCAAACGGCAATGGTAAGTCTATCTCACGACCTCCCGTTACGTAGTAAGTATACTCATACTCATGCACCTGCTGCATCTCTATACCATATGGATTTCTGATATACGGCATGTCATTCACGCCTTTATAATGCGCAAACACACTCTGGGCACTAACACTTGTGCTGACACAACATGCCAACACCGCTATCAAGCATACATATATATATCTAAACTTCTTTATCATATTATATCAAGCAGATTTATTCTTTTATTATTTCCACTCTGTACGGAATGGCATACTCCAAATCCTTTATGCCTATCAGTATCTGGTGAATGGCATAGCCATTGCGATTGCCCACCACGCCCTCTATGGTCTTTCGTGATGGCACAGCCACAGGCATGCGGTCGTAAATACATACTCCCTCATCACCATCTGGCACCATCTTCTGCGTTTGCCATCCATCAAACCTCCATCCGTTTTCGCTATCGGTACCCGGAGTTAGCTCTACGCCATCGCTTAAGCGCACAACATAAGGGATAAGATGAAATTCGCCATAGCTCTTAAATCTTATGGTCAGCTTCTCGTCGTTTTGCTCCACTTTGGGCAATACGCCAATAGCTGTAAATTGCTCCACCTTAAATCTCACTCTATAGTTGTTTAGCTTTATAGGTATCTCCAAATAGTCATTGCGTGATATGGTATTCCATTTTGATAGTGCTGCACGTAGGTTCATCGTGGCATGGTCGGTCTTTACGCCCACTACAAAATAGTTTGGATTCTCTGCTACCGACTCGTTCACATAGAATGATATTATCTTCGGAGTCGTAGTCTTTGCCTCCACCACCACCTCAGGGTTGAAATTTATCACGTAGTCCTCCTTCGATGCCGATGGATTTAGATTTGGCTCCACGGCTGTGCCATTATCCCTGCCAGGCAGCAGATACAGATTGTTTGCCTCGTTCTTGGTAATATCTGTTAGCGACACACTCCTCAACTTTATTTCGTTTGGCGTGTCGTTTGTTATCTTCAGCTTCACCTTAGCCACCATTCTTATCACTTCGAGATTCAGGTCGGCAGTAGTCTTCTTTATCTCTATGGTCTGCTTATTGCTCATAGGTATTCCCTTCGGAAAGTCGGCTGCCGTAAGCACATTGCCATTCACGCTATATAGCTTGCTGTCAAAACCTGTAGGTAGAGGAGTGTTGGTGGTGGAATAGTCTATTTTCGAGTTTATTCCCACATCCTCCGGCTTTATATTGGCAAACGAATAAAAAGTAGTCTCGCCTGGATTTATTTTTGCCGTAAGCGTTCCAACCCAGCTTTTCTCCTCAGTATAGTCTTCGCTAACAAGCAGATTCTTGATAATGCCGTCCTGCACGATAATGACGAAGCAATTTTTCATCATCTCTCCCTTGTCGCTAGTGTCGTCGGTCCATTCCAGCTCTCCGCTGCCTCGTGACAAAGCTCCGCCTGCAGATGCAAAAATATTTATGCGCACGCTCACAGGCTTGCTCTCCTCTGCCCACTCTTCATTAGTGTCAGCCGAGCAGCCACAAAACATCAAAGTCGCTATGAGTGTCAATATCGCAAGCAAAATATTCTTCATATTCTTTACATTATTATATCTTCGTCGTATACGCGCTTATTCCATTTCCTTACATGCAGGCTAACAATGATTTTTCCGTCCTCTTTGTATATCAAGAATGTATAGTAGTGGTTGCGCTGAATATCGTATGGTGTGCCTGTAGGCTTGCCGTCGGTATCATAATTGCGAAACTCCAGGGTGTAAGTGCCTTCGTGCTTACCATTTCTGTTCAGGTCAACGGTTATTGTCGATGGCGTAGCCCCAGTGCTGGTATTGTCGTATTCTGGTATGTATGTTGCTTTTCCATCCGTCAATCCTATGCTTGCCGCTCGGCTGTCAAGTACGTTTAGCGAATTGTCGAAGCGTATCTCCTGAGTCTTATTTGCCGAGTTATAGTTCTTTGGCAAACAATATCCTTGAGTGTTATAGTTGTTGATGTGCATGCTACCTATGGAATATCCATACGATGCCATATCCGAGCGCATCTCCACTTTCACCTTCGCCATCGCTCTGAGCAAATATATCTGCTCTGTCATGTCTGTTTGTGTGCCTAATGTAAGTGCTGGCAGCGATGCCACACCCCACATAGGTATATATTTCCTTGTCTCAGTATCTATGTTGTATTTCAAGTCGGGTAGGGCGATTGTGCTTAGTTTCGCAGCATTGCAGTTAGCCACAATCATTATCTTCTTAGCCCTTGCAATATCGTCTTTAGCGTTCTTCCACACTCCAGTTATTGCATATTTAGTACCCGAAGGGTCGCTCATTGGCGTCACCGTTATAGTCTCCACATCTCCAATGATGTTGCCCATACCGTCGCAAATGGCTATACGTAAGTCGTCGGTGTTAATCATATTCTCATCTTCTATGCCTGGTTGCTTAGGGTCATAGTTGTCCCACCCCTCGTTTGCGGCACGTGTAGATGCAGCGTCGGCAACCATCATTGTGAAGGCGACGCGCACATCGTTCTTGGCGATAGCGCCTACGCCATCGTCGTCCGAACATGCCGTCATTGCCACACACAGCAATAGCACAACAACTGTTCTAATTATAATATTTTTAATATGATAAAACATCAAGTGTCGATATCTTTTTCTATGATAATAAGTATCGTGTTTCTTACATTCCTACATGTCTACATTCTGCAACACCACTCTCCATGAGTTAACGAATATCGAGGCGCTAAGCCAGTTCATGCCGTCGTCTACAAAGAATACGAAGCTATATTCGTCTTGGCGGTCCAAATAGTCTTGGTCGGTCATATCCTTGTTGTAGTTGCCCTTAACGAGCAGCGCATAGTCTACGAGCGGAATGTTGAACACCAGTTTTCCATTTTCGTTGTTATAAACCTTTAGTCGTGGGTTTTTGTTTGCAAACAGTCTGTTCACAGTCATCTCAGCCACCACTGCCGACACCTGTGTTTCGCTCTCTTCTGCGCCCACAATGCCGTCGTATTGCGACCATGGGCGATAAGTTATCGAGTCTTCTTTTATATTGTCGTTATAGCAATCAAGCCATGAGTTGTCGTCGTCAATCTCGAAGCTGAAGTCGCTTGCTTTCAACTTTTTGCCCGAGGCATTCTGTATCACCACTTTTATGTTGTTGGTATTCTTAGTCAGCGGCATGGTGAACGTCTTCACCCCGTAGTCGTCCATTCTCAGGTCTACGTTTCCCATCATACCGTGATACAGAGCGTTAAGGTCGTGGTCCACCTTTCTTCCGTCTCTGTTTATCTTGCAGTCCAGGTTTTCAATACCCTCTTCTGCCTTTCCTTTAGTTGAATATTTGTATGAACCGTCATACACGTTTTCGCCCTCTGCCCATACTTGTAGCGAGTATACGCATGGCCTTATGTCGAGAGTAATGTATCCTCCAGCAGCCTCTATGTCGCTTACAGCTTCCGTTTTGTCGAAAACCATTTCTCCGTTCTTGTTGTAAGCATGCAGCGATAGTGTCTTCACCTGTGAGCTGAAGGCATCGGCAAATTTCATATTCTTGTCGTATTTGAACTTCAGCCTTAGTTCTTGCTTACATTCGCCCATGTCTTCGTGCATCATCGAGCACGAGCATGCGATGATGGGCAATAGCATAGCCATGGATGCTACTTTCATTTTGTTCAATATATACGTCAAGTTTATCATAATTCGTTGTTTTGTGGGAGAATTATATAGGAGGTACGGCTCCCCCTCCATGTGTGAGAGCCATACCGCCTAAAAAAAGAGTTGTTAATATTTACTATTTGCCAAGGCTTACATTCTGGTTTACTATGCGCCATTGCAAAACCTGAACGCGGGCAGCCAAAAATGTATTATCGTAAGAAGGCACAGTTGGGTCAATAACCTTATCAGGATTGTATACTGGTGTACCAAAGCCTTTAATACCATTCAAAGTAATCTTGTAGAAGTGGTTGCGCACAACACCATATTCGCCAAGAGTTCCTGCAGTACCAAGGTGCCTTACTGGAACATAGTAGTATGCTTTACCTTCTGTTCTGATTTCTGCCTTATCTGCTCCAATGGCTGCCAATACTGTAGCCTTATCTACTTCTGTGAAAGTAGGAGTGGTACCACTTGTTGTCTTGGTGTAATACTTCTTAGTAACACCTGCTGGGTCGGGTGCCAAAGTTGGAGTAACTTGATAATTCTTCATAGAAGTAGTAGGCTCAGCAAAGGTGATGTCGTCTTTAGCAAGCTGAGTATATGTAGAACCATTATCAGTACTTGTATAATACTTCGAGAATGTATTTGCCACCTGCGTCTTCAAGTTGTCTATTCCAAGAAACTCCACACCATTATATCTACATATCTCTGCTAAATGCCAATTGTTATACTCATCTTTGTATTTAAGAGTAGCTGCGACCAAGAATTTTGTCACATTGTTATCATATACATTAGTGATTGTGGCGTCTGGAGTGTTAGGCAATGTGTACAATACGTCATTCATCTTGGCCTTAAAATCGTTATACAAATGATTAACAGGCTGATTGCCGCCAATGCCTGCATCTAATGCTACAGATTGTTCCCAGAAACAACGGTGATAGTCGGATGTTGTCCAAGGGCTAAAGCCTAAATTTCCGTCAGTCCATGATTTGCTTACCTGCTTTTCTATCTCAGCCTTACCGTTCTCGTCAGCCAATCCCCAACCATCGATAACTGCATAAACGTCGTAAGCTCCGATTTTGCCTACAGCTGTTTTTGTACCATATTGGGTAGCATCCCAGTTTGTACCATTACCTTTCTCAAAGACATTAAGATCAACATTGGCAGTAACCTTAGCCACAACACGCTCTACATATAGGTCTACTGGCTTTGTCATGGCAGTTTCTTGCGAAGTTGCTATATGACCTGCAACAAGCGAAGCACAAACATCTTCACCTGTATTTACATATACTGAGTTGCTCATTACAAAGTCAGATAGAGCACTCGTAGACGCATCCTTTTTGTAGAAATTTTGACCTACTGCAGCTTTACGAAGTTCGCTCAATCTCATAGTTGCGCCATTCTTGAGAGTTGCAGGCTCAACAGTCTCTGGATTAACAACAGCCATAATAGCAGCAGGAGCAGCATTCTGCTCACCATTGATTACGAGTACGGTTTGCGTAATCTTCTCTACATTTGCTGATGAGCCAGGAGTAGTGGTATCGTCACCAGGGGTAGCCTCAAGATAGTTTACGCTTCCACTACCTGTTACTCCTGTAACATTAGGATTCTTGATAAGATAAGGCGAACCATCACCATTGAAGAAGTAGAAACGCACCTTTTTGATTTTGCTTTCCTCCTCAGTTCCATTCTCATACTCTCCGGCACGGGTAGGAGTTGTTCCCACATTCACAATGTTCACAGCGAGATACTGCGGATCACTACCAGGTTTTGTTGCTCCACCTTCGATGTCGTTGTCCGAACTACATGCACTCATCATCAATGCAGCGCATGCCAAAGGGAAAAATTTAAATATCTTCATAATACTTTGAGTTTAATTATCAATGTTAATTATGTTATTTAATCTCTTCGTATACTTTTCTGGCAGCCTTAGCCTCCTCGCTGTCTCCAGCCTTGTCAAGATAAGGCTTTGCACCCTCGGCATCGCCTGCGTTAAGACGTGTGCAAGCTGCATTAAGGTTGGCTGTTGGATCGTCAGGATACATACGTACCGCTATCTCCATTATCTCGCCAAACTCCTTTGAGCCAGGCTCGTAGGTTTGTGCCACCATATACATCTCGTTTTGCGATAGCAATTGTGGTCGGGTCTTTACCAAAGCCTTGGCCTCCTCAACATTGAATGGGCGCACCTTATATTTAATATGGTAGTCGGAGTGGCGCAGGGCTGGATAGCATACAGCCAGAAGAAATTTGTACTCGTCTGCAAATGCAGCCTTAATCTTAGCCTCGCGCTCGTCTTCCTTTAGCGATGTGTCGTTGGCAAGGTCAAGTATCTGCTGCTTGTGCTCGATGTTGCTCTCGGCTACAAACTTGCGCAGACCGTCCCAGTCTTCTGCCGTGTGCGACACCGTGAAGATGCCTTCGTCGAGCTGCACCATACGCTGCACATACTGTGTAAGGGTGTGCGCACGCTCCTTGGCAAGGCGGTCGTTGTTGTCGAAGCGTCCCTCTGGCGATGCAAATCCGTGGATATTCACTGCCAACACCGTTAGGTTGTTGTCTTCCTTTAGCGTGTTGATAGTTCGTATTATACTGTCGAGCTGTTCGGGATTGCGACGGTACAGAGGGTTAAGCTCGGTGCGGTTTACTGGGAAGTCGATGTAGGCACGCTTGTCCAGCTCGCGTATCTTCTCTGCCACCACCTCTGGTCTTACAAACTTGGCAGTTGGTCGGCGATATTCCATCAGTTCGTATTGTTTGTTGGCAAGGTTGTCGCCACATCCGCAAAGGTCCTCGTTAATACGCACCTTATAGTCAACAAACTTCTTGTCGTAGGTAACAGAGCGCAGATAGGCTATCTGCTGCGGTTTGCCGTTGGTGCGTTTCACGATATAGGCATCAGCACCATAATTGTTGTGGCGGTTGCGCTGCTGCATAATGTGCTGTCGGTTGCCGTTAACCACAATCTTAGGCATAGCCACATCGCCATCGGCAGTTGTTATGGATGGAGAAAGAACAAACTGGTTGTTGGTGGGCATCTGCAGCTGGTCGAGGTTGAGGGTCATCGACAACGTAAGCTGCTTGTCGATATGGCTCACCCTTACATTCTCCACCTTTATGCTGCTGTTGGCTATGGATACACCCTTGCACTCTTGCCCTCGGCATGGACTGACGGCAAGTGTTAGGAATGTCAATATGTAAAGATAGTTCTGTTTCATATCGTTTTTCAGCTTTGTTCTATAATACATATATCAGCGATAGTGCTGCCTTGGTAGGTCCAAAGTAGTTGGTGTGGCTGCTCTTAAGTTTTCTGCCACATGTGCCACATTTATATTTGTCGTACTTTATAAAGTCGTAGCCTATACCAAGTGATGTCTCAAGATTCCAATGTCTTGACAATGGCCATTGGTATCCGCCGCTTACGCCTCCGCCAATGAACCATCCCTCATAGCGGTGATTCTTCTGTGTGGACAGCAATCCAAAGGGAAAGTCTACCCCACTAACGTTAAACTCACCTCCCATGAGATGAGCTCCAACAAACCAACCGTTGAAACTCTGGCAGAACCAGTATCTATACTCGGGCGTAAACGACCAATGACGCAATGTAGAATGGTCGCCTCCCGACTGTTTCCAAGGGTTTAGTCCGAAAAACATTTGTGCTGTATGATTCTTGTCTATCGAAACCTCGGCTCCGATATTAGGTGTGGTAGTAGCCCAGTAAAGGAAGTTTGTCTTTACGGCTAAATTCTGAGCGGACAGTTGCGAGCTTGTCATTGACAATATGACAACAATGAATAATGCCAACTTTTTCATAAATATACATATTCAGGATATGAGTGTCTATGCCTCTATTTTTGTGTTTGTTGGGGTATACTTCAATCCTTAGTTGTTTTGTTTTATCTGTTGTTGTGTTTGGGGTGGTTATTTGTATTTTGTTATTTTATGTCTGAAGTGTGTTATTTATTTTATATTTTGAAGTGTGTTGTTTATTTTATATTTTGTTGTTAAATAAGTTATTATTATAACTTGTGGCAAAGTTACAAATAATTGTGCAAACAGAAAAGAGTTTGGTCTGTAATTTTATGTTATTTTTCATCTGCCATCTGCCACCTTTGGGAAAATATCGCTGTAACACGATGAATGTCTGTGGGTTATAGGGTGGCAGATAGGGTGGCAGATAAACGAAAAACTTTGTTGTCGTGTAATGAGCTACGAGGAGCGTCGCCGCCTCGGCGACGAATTAGAAAAGGTTCATCCAGAATATGGAGTGACAGAAGTGTAAATTGCAGTTTATCAGGGAGGTTGGCGTGCTAATGTTCGTGTAATGAACGTATAATATATGGTTCGTATAATGGACGTATAATTTTACTTGTAGATATTTGCTTGGAGTTCCCTTGCTTATAGTTCCGTGGATAAAAAAATTTCGTGTGCGACATAAAAATCATGACATTCGTATATCTCAACACCACAAACGGTATATAAGGTAAGATATACATACATTTGACCGCAAATTTCATCCAACACCCAGCCATTTTTCGTTCGCTTCTCGATCACTTCTCGTTCGTCCCTCGTTCGTCTCTCGTTGTGCTTTCGTTCGTTATTCGTTAGCCGATCGAGGACATAACGAATAACGAACGAGAAAACAGCGAAAAAACAACGAAATGACGACGAGAAGACGACGAGAGCCAATCGAAACGGCGACGAGAGGCAAACAAAGCAATCTGCCAACTACAACCTCCAACCATTATGCCTGTTTTCAGCCATTTACAAGGCGCGTGCAGCAAATCAACCCACTGGATGGTACACCGACAAACAAAGACAAAGCAAATGGCTGTAATGACCTCTTTTTACCAACACAAAGTCTGAAACTGCTCGCGCGCGAACCTATTAATATCCGACAAAACCTTTCAAACCCCATCACATGTTGTCACCCCCTGAACAAGAACACGAGCTGACCATTTTCCCATGCCACAACATCCACTGAAAGCCATCTGACGCACATTATAACCAATTACTGTTCAAGCACATACAATAACTAACCATATTTAACCAACAAAAAGGCGGCACAAGACCACTGTATTAAAATTGATTTACAGATAAGACAAAACAATATAACACAAACATTTACAGATATTTTCATCCAATCAACCTATCGTAAAAGCACACAACCTTTTTTTCTGCGAGTTTGAAACAGATATAATCAATAATCAAAAGGCTGAACTCATTTGTGAGAGTCCAGCCCTTTGATACGATTGGGAATCATGAAGTCTTGTGGTCAGAAACCTATCAACGCTTCACCTTGAGTTGTTTCTTAATGCCTTTGTCGCCCACGACAAACAATTTATCGTCGGTCATCAACACAGCACGACCACGCCGGTGCTCGTAGTTTTCCTGATTATCTACATTGACCGCAATGACACGTCCATTGTAGAAACGCTTGATGTCCTTGAAAATGGTATGACCCACGAAAATGCAGTCAACATCATAGCGACGGAGCACCATATCGAGCGAATCGCTGGGCAGATGTGACCACTTTTTATCGTTCAACACCAAACCACGATACCAGATGGGACCACGGTTTCCATAGAGGAACTTACAGAATTCGGAGTGCGCCTTGCGCTCCTTACTCTTCATGAAGAGCACACTACTAATAGTATCGTTGACCATCGGGATGGAGAGATTGCGGTCGTAGAACTCCTTGCTGATGCCAGCATGAACAAAGAGGTTGCGACCTATCACCTGTATGGCATTGCATACTCCCAGCCATCTGCCCAGTTCAGTATCGGGACCGAAGAGGTGGCGATACTCCATGCCGAGTCTGTCGGCAAGCATCTTATACTTAGGTTTGGCATAACGCATGTCGCCAGCCAATTCCATAGGTTCATGATTGCCCAACATCATGGTGACACGACCGCCACAGGCAGCAGCCTCAGCTTCGAGTTTATAGAAGAGCCAGAAGATTTGCGGCACATCATATCCTCGGTCGAAGACATCGCCGATAATCACCAATTGATTGTTGCCATACGCCCAACGCAGTTGACTGTCGATAACACCATTGGCTTGCAACAGGCTAACCACCAGATTGAGGCGTCCGTGGGGATCAGACATGATAAAGGTCTTTGGTGCCTGTGGCTGCTTCCATGGTTGACGCACAATGGGATGGAGCTTCACGTCGAAGGCATAGTTGCCCTTATGGTCTGCCACATGGAGCGTGAAGTCATCGGGGAGAGCGGCATAGACGGTATCTTTCACCACACCAGTTTCCGTGACATTGATCACCCGCACACCACCGTTGGGCTGATAGATGACATAAGGTCCATCACACGACAAGTGATGGTTGTCATGATCATGGTCCTTAGCCGTAATGGTGATGCTGCACATGGACAGCAACACCATTATAGCCGGTAGTACCATGACAAAAATAGAATGTCTATTTGTTTTCTTCATTTTGTCTGTTTTTCATAGGTTTCCCGATTACTCACCATAGCCGGGATTGTTGGGGAGATGACTCACATTGCGCTCAGCCAACGGAATGGGGAGCACAATCTTATAATTGTCGAGTCCGATGGTCATAAACTCATCAGAGCAGGTGTGTTTGGTCTTGCTCAGCGCTTTGTTGGAAGCTTTGACACGCTCCACAGCCTTGCCATTTCTCAACAAGTCGAACATGCGATGACCCTCGCCCACAAGTTCCTTGCGGCGCTCGTCCAACACCTTATCCACCGATACGGTAGTAGCAGCATCAACAGATTTTGCAGGATTGGCACGATTGACGATGGCATGGAGATACTCGGCAGCCTCGGCATTATGGTCATTGCCTGCCGCAGTTAACTTAGCAGCAGCCTCGGCAGCATTGAGGTAAGCCTCAGAAAGACGAATGAGCGGAATATTGGCATCCATAACATTCTCACCCTGTTGTGGCTGATACTTATTGACAAAGGCTCTGCCATAAACAGAAGAAGAGGAATACTTATCCTTGGTAGCCACATTGATAATCTTCAGGCGCACATCGTCCTTGTCCTTGCTGAGATAGTTGTAGAAGGAAACGGTGACGCAACCGTCGGCATATCCACCCGGATTGTAGAGATAGCCCAGACTCTCCTTACCTGGAGAATCGGTAGTGAGGTTGATAATCTCGAAGAGCACCTCGCCAGGTTTCTGCTTGCTGGCGTCGTTAGCCCAAGCGGTAGGATATTCCTCATTGGTCCAAAGAGCATAGCCGTTGTCCTCAGCACCCTCGATGGCTTGCTTGGCAGCATCGAGCGCTTTGTCGTTATCACCATGATAGAGGTAGGCACGACTCAGCAGGGTGAGTGCAGCCCAACGGTTGAGTTTACCCTTATTGAACTTCTTGCCGAGCAAGGTCGTACTCTCTTTCAAGTCTTTCAGAATCTGATCGTAACATTGTGCTACGGTGCTACGCTGTGGCATAGCATCCTTTTCCAATACGTCGGTCACGATACATGCACCCATAGAAGCTCCATTGTCTTTGGTATAGGGATAACCATAGAGTTTGGTGAGATCGAAGAGTGTCATGCCACGGAGGGCGAGTGCCTGTCCCTTATAGTCGTTGAGTTTGTCTTTCTCATCGTCGCCAACAGGGATATTGTCGATATTTTTGAGAATGACATTACAGTTTTGTATAATCTCATAAGGTATGCGCCAGTAAGAGGCAGGTGCATTACTCTTGGTAAATCCATAGAGATAGGCATTGGCTGTGCGCTTGGTAGAACTTACCGCCTGCATATCGTCACCCGTCACATCACCATAATAGACAAGGCGACCAGAATAGGCATCCGAACTCTGCATGGTGCTGTAGATACCATTGAGCGTAAACTCTACGTCGGAGAGTGTTTTCACATTAGTGATCACTGAGTCAGAGGGCTCTAAGTCAAGCCAATCATTGTCGCAGGAAGATAAACCTACGGCAACGGCTCCAATCATGATATATTGATAAATCTTGTTCATAGTGTTATCTTTTTAGAAGTTAATATTAAGACCAAAAGTCACAGTCTTGAGCGGAGGAGTGGTCTGTGTGGCGTTGCCATTGACCACTGATTCGGGATCGTAGTAGTCCCAAGCAGCCCAAGTCCAGAGATTGTTAGCCGACATATAGATGCGCGCATTGCTCAATCCTGCAGGGAGAATCCACTGCTTAGGCAAGGTGAAGCCCAAGGTGATGGTCTTCAAACGGATATAGTCGGTGCTGTGGAGGCGACGGCTATTGGTAATCTTGTGCATAGCCACTATGGAACTCTTCTCATAGAACTGCTCATACTTGGTGATGTCACCGGGTTTCTTCCAGCTGTCAGCATAGTAAGTTGGGATATTTGCCTCCATATCGTAACCGCCATGTTCGGTCTTCTGTGCCCATGTGTCGTAGGCGTATGCACCAAACTGATAGTTGAACAGGAAGCTAAGGTCGAACCACTTATAGCGGATGCTATTGTAGAGACCGCCGGTAACATTGGGTTCTGCATGTTTCTTGAGCATGATGGCACGTGCCTTGGTAGCATCTTCGGTGATTTCCTTGCTATAGGTACCATCGTCAAGGAGTTCGTTGGTATAGAACTGCGGATTACCGTTTTCAGGATTGATGCCCGCAAACTCTATCATATAGAAGGTGCGATAGGAGTGACCGATCTTGCGAATCTGCGTTCCGCTGACGATTTGGGTCTGGTCGCCATCGAGTTTGATCACCTTATTCTTATTATGTGAAAGGTTGAAAGTGGTTTTCCACTCCAAGTCTTTGGTCTTGATATTGGTAGAGTTGATTTCGAGTTCGATACCCTGATTTCTCAACTGTCCAACATTCATGAGATAAGAACTGAATCCGGTAGTCATAGACACAGGACTATCCATCAAGAGGTTCTTGGTGTTGCGCAGATAATACTCCAGGGTGACGTTCACACGATTGAAGAGTGAGAAGTCGAGACCTAAGTTGAGGTTATAGTTGGTTTCCCACTTCAACCGGTCGTTGGCAAGCTGAGAAATAATAATGGCAGGCTGCTCATTATAGCCAGCACCCAGACTACTCAAGGCGAGATAACCATAATAATCGGAAGGCAAAGTTCCGTTAACGCCATAGGATGCACGAATCTTCATGTCGGTAAGCCATCCGGCGGTGGGCTTCATGAAGTCTTCCTCGATGATGCGCCAAGCACCCGATACCGACCAGAAGTTACCCCAGCGGTGTGAGCGTTGCAGGCGTGAACTGCCATCGACACGATAGCTGGCACCAAGGAAGTATTTATTGTCGAAGTCGTAGTTGACACGTCCGATATATGACACCATGCGTGTGCGTGTGTCGCTTCCACCTACCGACTCCGTCTTCTTACCATTAGAGATGTCGTTTTTGTCGGGTGTTGCAAAATTGGTGGCGTAGCCAGAGAGATAGTCACGATACTGGTCATCAATCTCGTAACCCAACAATCCATCGAGGTGGTGAACCTCAGCGAACGTCTTGTTATAAGTCAGTTGGTTGCCCCATACCATCTTTCTGCGCTCATAGAACTTCTTGCTCATGCCGCCATTGATATCATCACCATTGGAAGTGCGTGGGTCTGCCCAGTCCTTACCCTTGGTAGTGATATAGTCATAACTGAACGTAGTCTTGAATTTCAGGTCTTTAATAAATTCAAGCTGTCCATAAACGGTATTGAATGTACGGGTGACATACTCACGCTGGCTGTCATACTCATTAGCGAGTGCAGGGTTGCGGTCACCAATACGGATGAATGCGCGATTCCATGTGCCATCCTCATTATAGACGGGGTCGGATGGTGTCACAGCACTTCTCGACGAATAGAAGGGAGCAGTATAGGTAAAACCTTCACTATACACATCCTGATTAACACTGGAGAAGAAGATATTGGCACCGAGCGTCAACCTGTTGGTCGCCTTATAATCCACATTGAGACGACCAGTCAGACGTTCCAAACCAGAACGGTGGGTGATACCGTCTTGCTTCAGATAGGCGATAGAAGAGTAATACTTAAACTTGTCGGCACCACCAGAAACAGATGCTTCATACTGCTGATGACTGCCTTTTTTGAAAAGTACATCGTCCCAATCGATAAAGCCACACCAAGGAATAGGCGCATAGTCATCGATATTGTCATCAGCATAGGCAGTGGCTTCCTGCTCGGTCTTTCCCTTGAGAATCTGACCGGCATAGAGACCATTATAAATATAGTCGCGGCGCTGCTGACCGTTCATCACGGGACGATAGTCCATGGCAAAGTCTGAATATCCCCAGTCTGCTTGCAACGAAACCTTAGGTTTGCCCTGCTGTCCCTGTTTGGTGGTGATGATGATCACACCATTGGCAGCACGCGAACCATAGAGCGATGCAGCGGCGGCATCCTTAATAACGGTGATGCTCGCAATATCGTTGGTATTGATGGTGGACATGATATCGAGACCGGAATCAGAGCTCATCGAGTTGATAGATCCGCTGATGACAGGTACACCGTCTATAACATAAAGTGGGGTATTGCCGGCATTGATAGAACCCATACCACGGATGTTGATATTGGAAGAAGCACCCGGCTGACCAGAAGATGCCGAGAACTGTACACCGGTGGCATTACCCTGCAACATATCTTGGAAAGATACGGTAGGCACATCAGCCATCTTGTCAGACTTGACATTAGAAGCCGAACCAGCATACGCCGACTTCTTAAAGGTACCGTAACCCGTCACGATGACCTCGTCCATGAGTTGGGTATCTTCTGCGAGTGTGATATGGATGGCACCTTTAGAAGTGATTTTCACCTCTTTCTTCTGATAACCGATATAAGAAACGACCACTGTCACAGGAAGGGCATCGACCGACAAGGTGAACTTACCATCGATATCGGTAATAGCCCCTTGGGTGCTTCCTTTCACCATGACACTGGCTCCAACGATTGTTTCCTGAGTGTTGGCATCGGTAATAACTCCAGAGATTGTTTCTTTTTGTTGAACAGAATTGACTGTTGCATAGGCCGTTTGAGGCATAGAAAGTCCCAACATACCCAACATCAGCATTCCGCAAACAAGGGTTCCGCCCAATCGGACGTTCCTTGTAGAACGTAGATGTCTCATTTCCATAAATAATACCATTTAGTTAAACTATATAAGTATTTACACTGCAAATTTAGACAAAATATTACTAAAAAATGCCGTTTTACAATAGTTTTTCTGACACTATGATAGTTTTTTCCTTTTATATGACAATATTAAAAACATCTATTTAAAAGGTTTTCAAGGCTCACCCGATAAACCAGGGGGATTAAGCATATAGCTTTGTAAGTCTGAAAAGAAAGAACTTTATATCCGTTACTCCCCTTAAAGCAGCTCTAAACGCCTTAATTTTAGCATTGAATGACTCTGCA
>NZ_NPJB01000038.1:0-1297 GCF_002251345.1 Prevotella sp. P4-119
AACAATCGTTGTAAGTGGTTGATATGCGACAAAATACGAGCAAAAAATGACTCTATGGGTTAGAAATGACTATCTTTGCAGAAAATTACAATCTGTAAGTTAGTTTAGACTCATGAATCAAGGTAAGTATATATTCAGTCAAATATGTGATTTCCTTCCCAAAAACCAGTTCGATTGGTTCGTAAAAAAATATCAAGGAAACAAATATGTTAAGAAGTTCACTTGTTGGAATCATTTGCTAGTGATGATATTCGCTCAGTTGACCCATCGAGAGAGTCTTCGAGACTTGATAGCTACGCTCAATGCGCATAAGACTAAGTTCAACAGGCTTGGATTTGGCACATCTGTTACCAGAAGTAATCTTTCCAAAGCTAATGAGCAAAGAGAGGCTAAAATATTTGAAGACATGGCGTATCATATGGTCAAGACCGCAAGAGACTTACGCATAGGATTAGTTGACAAAGACTTCTTCTATGAAGGTAATGTCTATGCTTTTGACTCAACAACCATCTCACTTTGCCTAAATGTGTTTTGGTGGAGTAAACTTCATCATGACAAAGGTGGTGTAAAGATGCATACCTTATATGATGTAAAGACAGACATACCATCATTCTTTCTTATAACCAATGCGGATTTACATGATTCCAAGGTAATGAACGAGATACCTTATGAGCCTGATGCTTTATACATATTTGATAGAGCATATATGGACACGGAGCAACTCACCATCATCAATACGATAAAGGCGTTCTTTGTTGTTCGTGAGAAACGTCGTATGTCATATACAGTGATTGAAGACAAACAATATAACAACCCTATAACGGGAGTGATGGCTGATCAAACGATACAGTTTAGTGGATATAAAACACGAAAGCAATACTCTTCCCCAATGAGAAGAATCACCTTTTATGATAAGGAGGGAAACAGAACCTTTGTGTTTTATACCAATAACTCCATCCTCTCTGCAGAGGATATTGCATTGGCTTACAAATATCGTTGGAGGGTAGAGTTGTTCTTCAAATGGATGAAGCAACATCTTCATGTCAAGGAATTCTATGGCACAACCGAAAATGCTGTAAAGATACAATTGTATAGTGCAATCATTGCATATTGCTTGGTTGCGATTGTTGAACGAAAAATGAAATTGAATATGGAAATGTATGATTTGTTAAGAATTTTATCTGTCTCATTGTTGGACAGAACCCCTCTCGTAGATTTGCTCGGCAAAAGCGAACCTGCCGAGAAGTTACAAACTGTAAGAGAATTAAGTCTTAAATTTATTTAGTGGACACTAGTG
>NZ_NPJB01000039.1:0-2811 GCF_002251345.1 Prevotella sp. P4-119
GTTATTAATTTCATTGTACAAACGTTCTTTCTTTGGGTTCAACTTTCCATTCTTAAAGTAGCCACTACAGTCTCCGGCAAAACTATGAGGTAATTCTGTTGGGGCACCAGTTATAACTTTGTTGACTACAGGTGCGTTTACACGAAACTTTCCATCTTTAAAATTAAATGAGAAGGTGCAAATCATATGCTTTCTAAAAGGAAACCCCATTACTTTCTCATAATAAGCATCAGTAATAAATGCATTCAACGTAACTTGCTCGTTTCCAAATTTTGTAATCTCATTTGTCTTAGAAGTATATTTTCTATCCAAATATAAAGATACGGCACGAAACAAACTATCCTGCGAATAACCATCCATAGGAATAACAACAAATTCCTTTTCGTCATCCGTTACAAACTTAAACTTCGAATTAAAGTGGAACTTTACTTCTTGCGCTGTTGTTGATAATGTAACAAACATCAGCATGATTGCAATAAATATAACCTTCTTCATAATTTTAATATTTAATAATATATTGACATTTATCTCTTATCAGACTCTTGAAACAGAGGGCTGGTTTCTGTTTCCTTAATACGCAGAATCATTTCTGTGTCAGAGTGGAACAGAACCATTCCCCTGTTTCTTATGCAAGTCAAAGCTAAACCATAATACCTTTTTGTATCAATTTATTTTTAACAGCATCTTCGTCTTTGTCAAACAAACGAGACAACTGTTCAATGGTCATACCTGCTTGATAATAGCCAACAAGGTCTTTTTCTTCCTTGAATGTCCATCGATGTGTCTTCTTTTGTGTAGGCAAAGGATCCTCATTAGCATACTCGTCAATAGCGGCTTCTTCCGTTTCTTCTTTCCGACAACAAGTATCTTCTGGAACAACAAAAGACTCAATCTCTTCTTTCGGATTTTCTATTCCAAGGTCATCATAATTTCGCGAAAAGATTTCTTGCTTTACCTTTTCAAGGTCATTAAAGGAGTTTTCTCCATTTTCCATCAGTTTCATGATATGGTAAAATCCGCCGTTAGCATATTCACTTATAACCTGTATCGCATCTGAAGGAGTTTTCATTATGTCAAGAGAACCAGTTCGTGCAATACACATGCAAATGAGAGCTTGTGCAACTTTTTCTCCACCGTTACTTTTCATGATATTAAGGTTAAATATCCTTTCTATACCTGTTGATAACGGGCGGCGTTCATTCCTTATGAACCCAATTGTCGCAGCCCATACAAAGCATTGCCAATAATACGAGAAAATGTTAAAAGCGCCACCTTGCTTGTTGGAGAATTTAAGTATTACCTTCTCTTTTACATTCAGTTCTATTGGAAACTTTATCTCAAAAATATCATCCATTTTTTATTATTTTAGGCGTTCAACATTTGTACTAACTTCATATATCTCAGGCTCCTCGCTTCCATCTTTATAGATTAGGCTTGATAATTCATAAATTCTTGAAACCTTATCTTGGTCAAACAAGTCTTTATATTTATCGCTACCTATTTCTACATCCTTTGTCATAATAATCGATTGATGAAATACGTCCTTAATTCCAAGTAGATACTTGTGTGTTGTGTCCGGATCAAAGCTAGATGTGGGAGCGTCAGAAATAAATGGATAGTATATATGAAGGGCTTCTTGATTTAACGAGAGCAAAGCATTGATGATGCTCATTTTCTTTCTGTCTTCATGACTTGTATTTAATCCAGCATCATACTGAATTGAGTAATCGTCCCCTATTTCAACGCGTCCTTTATACCCTCGGTCGTGTTTTGTGAAATTATCGTAAAATTCATTAGCTCTTTCTTCGATATCTCTCAAAAGTTTTTTTCTTGCTTTTTCTTGGACAGTTTTGCAGATACTTTCAAGCACTCTAGAAATTTGAAGCCATTCTGTTTCCTCCACAGAAGTAATAACACCTGTGGCATTTCCAATACGATTCAACTCCTTTTCCTTTGCTGCCAACTGAACTTTAAGTTCTTTAATATTATCTTCTGTACTATGTAATTTTTTTTGTTCATTTTCTAAATTTGATCTAGATACTTTAATAGTTCTATCAAATGTTGTAAAATTTGCAGCTTCACGCCGAGGGTCAACCCCGTTTTTCTTCTTTATTTCATCTATCTGCTCATCTAATTTGTTCTTTTTCTCATTGCAGCTACGTAATTTTACTCGAAGGTTTTCTTCTTTTTCAGATAGCTCTTCATATTGTTTGTCGATAGCATCGATAGAAACCATTAAGCTATCAGGATAGTCTTCAATTCTACCCAGAAACATATTAAACCGTTTAGAGGTCGCTATATTATTGGTATAATCCTCCATTTCTTTTAGATATTCCTCTTGCATTTTCAAACGATTTAAAATCCAATCTCGAGTTTCAGGATGATCATCATCAACTTTGGAGCCACAAACAAAGCATCGGTGGTCTTTATATAAAATATCTTCGAGTTTTGCTTTGCTTGGGTTGTCCAAAAACTTACGTTCAGGAGCTGTATATTCCTCTTCAACATGAGCCTTGATGATTTCCTTACTCTTTTCAATTAGCTTTTTTGTTCCTCTCAACACCCATAATGATGGGAGTAACTTTCTTTCATCATTATCTATATTTGTAAGCTCATTTAAAATGTTATTGATATCCAACTTGACATTATTATACTTAGTATCAAGTTCTGCAAATTTTGCTAGGCCAGAAACCTTGCCTTCATCCTCAGCCAAAGCAATTTGAATTTTCTCAATATGATCTATTAATGTTTTCTTGTTATCTATTTCTAATTCAATTTTATCGTGAAAATGATCAATGGCGAGTAGTATTG
>NZ_NPJB01000004.1:0-22364 GCF_002251345.1 Prevotella sp. P4-119
TTTCCAAGAATACCGTCAAAGATGCTGCAAGACTCTCGCTTGCACGCTGGTATAACAAAGTGGACGACTCTGGCTTTAAGAGTTTCAATGTTATTGCCGCCACGCTTTACGAGCATTATGATGAAGTCTTGAACTTCTTTGTCAACAGGGCAACTAATGCTTTTGCAGAGTCATTCAATGCTAAAATTAAGGCGTTTAGAGCTGCTTCAAGGGGAGTAACGGATATAAAGTTCTTTCTTTTCAGACTTACAAAGCTATATGCTTAATCCCCCTGGTTTGTCGGGTGCGCCATTAAATGGGAGGGAACTTGCAAAAATAAATAGGAGAGAAACGATGCTTCTCTCCTACTCTATATTGTTGCATGCTATTGCTTATTGCATATCATATACAACCTGCATGAGCTTCTTGCCGATTTCGTCAGCCTCTTCCATGGTTGGGGCTTCACTATACACCCGGATGATAGGCTCGGTATTGGACTTACGCAGATGTACCCATTTGGTGGGGAAATCAATCTTCACACCGTCGATATCGTTAACATGGGCTGTGGCGTCGGCAGAGAACATCTGCTTCACCTTGACGAGGATGGCGTCAACATCGGTATCAGGAGTGAGGTCGATGCGATTCTTGGCTATCTGATAGTCGGGGAACTGAGCCCGCAGTTCGCTAACCTTACAGCCTTTCTGGGCAAGAGAGGTAAGGAAGAGGGCTATGCCTACAAGGGCATCACGACCGTAATGACATTCGGGATAGATGACTCCACCGTTTCCTTCGCCACCAATAACAGCATCTACTTCCTTCATCTTGGTAGTCACGTTTACTTCGCCTACGGCTGATGCGTAATAGGTTCCTCCATGACGCTCTGTGACATCGCGCAGGGCACGAGTGGATGACAGGTTGCTGACGGTATTGCCTTTGGTCTTCGACAGGACGTAGTCTGCCACGCTGACGAGCGTGTATTCTTCGCCAAACATACGACCATCTTCACAGATGAAGGCGAGGCGGTCAACATCGGGGTCAACAACAATACCGAGGTCGTATTTACCGGTTTTCATCTCGTCCATGATGCCTTGAAGGTTTTTTTCCAGGGGTTCGGGGTTATGGGCGAAATCACCTGTAGGTTCGCCATTAAGTATGGTGTATTCCACTCCCAGCTCATCAAGGAGTTTAGGGAGAATGATGCCTCCTACGCTATTGATAGTATCGACACATACTTTGAAGCCAGCCTTTTTGATAGCTTCCTGATCTACGAGGTCAAGTCCAAGTACTTCTTCTATGTGCCAACTGTCGGCTTCGTCGCAATTGATATAATGACCGAGGTGATCTACATCGGCATAATCGAAACACTCACTTTCTGCCGTTGCCAACACTTCAGCGCCATCGGCAGCGGTAAGAAACTCTCCATTGCTGTTGAGCAATTTGAGGGCGTTCCACTGGCGTGGATTATGTGAGGCGGTAATGATGATACCACCATCGGCACCGAGCATGCTTACAGCCAGTTCTGTGGTAGGTGTAGTGGCGAGACCGATATTGACCACATCGAATCCCATACCGATGAGTGTGCCACAAACCACATTATCGACCATTACTCCCGACATGCGGGCGTCACGTCCTACGACGATGGTTGGACGATGGTTGTTGAAATCGGCTTTAGCACCATTATTGCCCTGCTTTTTGATGAACTGGGCATAAGCCGTTGTGAACTTTACAATGTCAAGAGGATTAAGCGTATCGCCTGTGGGACCTCCTATAGTTCCACGGATACCAGAGATAGACTTGATGAGTGTCATGATGTTGGTTTATATTAGTGTGGTTTTAATTGTCTCGTTGATAGGTAATGACGTAAAAGGCAGGATAAACCGACTGACTGGCAGTCGGTGTGCCTTGTGAATGGGGTACGATAAGTTTCACCTTAGCAATCTCGTCACCTTCCTGGAGGGGGCGTCCTACGTTGATATAAAGCAAGGGGACAAGCCATCCGGAGGGTACGGAAGATGTGCCGTGGTAGAGTTGCATCATGCCCGAAACGAAGGATGCCTGGAAGGTGCTTCCATTGCGCTGTACGGTCATCTTATCCACATACTGTGACACGTCGATATACTGACCATTCATATAGATGGTTCCTACTATATCGTTGCGGATGAGCATAGAGTCGGTCAGGATATTTGTTTCAGAGAAGCGACAGAGCACGTTGACGGTTTTTCCACTCTCTACCTGCTGTCCGCAGCCTTTACGGATAATCTGCATATAGACGCCACTCTTGTCGAGCAACACATATTGATTTTTCTTAAGATCAGTGGTTTGTCCTTGTTCTTCAAACTGTTTTTCACTAATGACGTTGATAGCCGAATCGACAAGAAATTTGCTGATAGCCTGTCGTTCCTTCTTTTTCAAGTCGCTATAGGTTTCATAGTCGTTACAAGCTGCAAAGAGCGATACGACCATCGCCAGTAGCATCAGATAGGATGTTTTTTTCATTCTTTGTTGTTACTATTGGGTTTATCGGCACAAAATTACGAATTATTCCGCAATTATTGTCACGTTTAGACTACTTTAACTTGTCTTCGTATGCCAAAAAAGCTCTTTCCACCACTTTCACGGCCTCTTCTATGGTGCAATGCAACTTGCCACCTGAGGCATTGAGGTGTCCTCCCCCGTTGAAAAAGTCGGCAGCCATCAAGTTGCATGGGAAATCATCAACCGAGCGAAGGCTTACCATAACGAGATTGGGTTTCTCAGTATCTTCTCGAAGCGAGATAGAAAGTCGTAATCCTTTAATTTGCAATGGCATATTAACAATTCCCTCCGCATCTCCTTTAATAAAGTTGAAGTTTTTTTGGTCTTCACGCGTGAGGGTGTAATAGGCAGCGTGACGCTTAGCATCCACCACGAGGCGATTGCACAACACATGGCCTACAAGGCGCAGGCGCGACTCGCTGTAATTATGATAGACATTACGATAAATCTTATCCTTATTGATGTGCTTGGTCAGGAGTTGGCTGATGATATAAAATGTCTCAGGCGAGTTGGAGTTGAAAGTAAACCCTCCTGTATCTGTCATCATGCCACAATAGACGGCTGTTGCAAAATGGCGTCCGAGCTGTTCAAACAGTCCCAACTGCCAAGCCACACGGAACACAAGTTCGCTGGCAGATGACATATTGGGATGGGACACGCAGACCTGACACGCTATGCTGGGGTTGAGATGATGGTCTATGAGTACACGGGGTGCAGTACATGCCTCCAGGGCGGCTTCCATATCGTCGGTACGAGACAGAGCGTTGAAATCGAGACAGATTACAAGGTCAGCTATTTTCAACACCATATCGACATAATCGCTTCGCTTATCGTAGCGTACTATCTTTTCGGTATTAGGCAACCATTGCAGATAGTCTGGAAACTGGTCAGGTACCACCATTACGGGTTCCTTGCCCATGCACTTGAGAACTTCTGCCATTCCCAATACCGAACCTATGGCGTCACCATCAGGACTGACATGACAGCATAAAACGATGTTGTTGGCATGATGTATAAGGGAGCGCAGTTTACTGCACTCCCCTTCAGTCATAATGTTATTCAGCATCAAAACAATTTGTTAGGATAGACACCTTCATTTACCAGTTTCTTAATTCTCTTCACGGTATCTTCACGGTCGGCTGCATAGGTCACTCCAAACCACTTAGAGGTGGTGTCTAGTACCTTAACGGTAGCAGTCTTCTCGTTGATGAGTTTGTTGACCATCAATGGAATAAAAAATTCTGTCTTCAGATTTTCTATGTTCTTCGGATCTGAGAGGAATGCTTTAAACTCATCCTGTGAATAGTTGAAATAGTCGGGAGTGAAGCCCCACATGTTCATTGACACAGGAGTATTGTCTGCTACTTCAATCCATTTACCATTTTCATCCTTATAGCGGATGGCTTCTGTTACCGCACCGGCATTTGAACCATCTTCTGCGCAACGTACAATCTCGGTACGTTCAACAACGGTTGTCAGATGTCCTTCTGCATCGGTAGAGCAGAGGCCGCGTGCTACGGTACCATTCTCGCTCAGGGTGTTTCCTACGCGGAATCCAACCATAGCATACTGGTTTTTAGCACCTTCAGGCAGTTCGCTAAGGAACTTTCCAATGACCATAAAGGCGTCGCGATTATAGAAGTCATCGCAGTTGATGACACAGAATGGTTCTTTGATAACATCCTTACCCATCAGTACGGCATGATTGGTACCCCATGGTTTCTGTCGTCCTTCTGGAACGCTAAAGCCTTCGGGTAATGCGTCAAGTGCCTGGAAGCAGAGTTCGCATGGAACCTTATGTTGATACTTAGCAAGAATCTGTGTACGGAACTGCTCTTCAAAGTCTTTTCTGATTACCCATACGATTTTGCCAAATCCGGCTTGTATGGCATCATAGATACTATAGTCCATAATGGTTTCACCATTAGGTCCCAGTCCGTCAAGTTGTTTGAGTCCGCCGTAACGACTTCCCATTCCGGCAGCCAATAAGAATAATGTAGGTTTCATAATTCTGTTAATTCTGATAGATTATATTTTTCTGCAAAGGTACGAATAAGTGAGCGGAATACAAAAAGAAAAACACGTTTTCTTTTTTTATTCCCGAACGAAAGTACCTTGGTACAAGCGAAAGAAAGAACCAAAGCGCGTTAGCTCTGAGGTTCTTTCTCTTTCACCGTAACTTTAGCTTTTACGGGACGGCTCTCGTTAGCAAGTCTGTTGAGTGCCGTTACATAATAGACATATCGTCCTGGTTCTCCAACAATCTCATGATGACAATCAGCTGTGATGCAAACGATATGTGAGGCATCATCGAGATTGACCGGTTCGCCTTTTGCAAAGTGATATACCACATAGCGTACAGCCTCATTCTGCCATGCCTTACCCTTGGGTGGTGTCCAGAAAAGCACCTGCTGGCTGGCAATACGTAAAGGTTTGAGTTTACGTACCTTTTTAGGAGCCTTATCACACAGATGGGGCATAAGGGGTTGAAGTGCGGGTTTCTTCCAATACACCTGTCGAAGATTGGTGCCATAGTTGCCAACATTATCTACGGCAGCTTTCGCATACCACAACACCGTACCTTGTATTCCAGGCAATTCTGCATGATATTTCATCTTGGCAGGCAACTGATTGCGACTGGGTTGTTCCGGGTCAGGAAACTTCACGGTACGCTCCACATCCTCGCCGATAAATAGCGGACGCGCAGCGGCATGATCATTCCACCATTTCACGAGTTCGGCATAATCAGCCGCAGGATGACCAATCTGCCAATACAGCTGTGGAACTGTATAATCAACCCATCCGTTGTCTATCCATTTGATGACATCGGCATAGAGATCATCATAGTTTTGAAGACCGCGTGTACGGCTTCCTTCTGGGTCGTTCGCTTTATTACGATAGATGCCGAAAGGACTCACTCCAAATTTCACCCATGGCTTGACCCGATGGATCGTTGTGTTGAGTTGCTCTATCAACAGGTCAACCTGATAGCGTCGCCAATCACCACGATTGCTGAAGCCTTGGGGATCAGCCTTATACTGTGCGTCATCAGGAATATCCACTCCTGCCACAGGATAAGGATAGAAATAGTCATCGATATGAAGTCCGTCGATATCGTAACGTTTCACGATGTCCTCAACTACTTTACAGATATAATCACGATTCTCCTGAAGAGCAGGATTCATCACCACTAATCCGTCATAGCGAAAGCTCCATTCTGGATGTTTTGTCACGATATGGTTTGAAGCCAACATGTAAGACGACTTAGTCTTGGCACGATATGGGTTGATCCAGGCATGGAGTTCCATGCCCCGCTTATGACATTCATCAATCATCCATTGCAAAGGATCCCAATAAGGCACAGGTGCTTTTCCCTGTACTCCTGTCAGAAAATGACTCCATGGCTCTATGCTGCTTTCGTAGAGTGCATCACATGCTGGACGAACTTGAAATATAATGGCGTTGGCACCATCTTTCTGCAGTTCATCCAGTTGGTAGGCAAGTGTTTTCTGCATCTGTTGAGTTCCCATGCCTTGAAACTGTCCGTTGACACATTGAATCCATGCGCCACGGAATTCACGTTTTACAGACTGTGCCGACAGTCCTAAAGACATCAGCATACACATGATGCCGAGGAGGATAATGTTTTTTCTCATATTGCTCATTGTGCAGTATCATTAAAGAAATCTTTTTTCTGACTACGCGCTTCGTCGAGCGAAAGCAGTTGTTGCTGTTGTTGTTGATAATCGTCGCGCAGGTGTTGGTAACGCTCGTCAAGTCCGTTGACGATCTGAGTCTTTTCGGTTTCGCTCATCAAGCGGGCAGCAACGGTTGCGTTTTGCGAAGCATCCTTCATCCACACCACAGGGCCTCCATAGACGGGTGCAATCTTCAATGCCACATGGAGTTCGCTCGTTGTGGCTCCACCTATCATGATCGGGATATGAAGTCCTGCACGTTGCATTTCACGCGCCACGTTGACCATCTCTTCCAGACTGGGTGTTATCAGTCCTGAGAGTCCTATCATATCGACGCCCTCTTCTATGGCTTTCGCCACAATCTGTTCGGCAGGAACCATGACACCCATATCTACAATATCATAACCATTACAAGCCATGACGACCGCTACGATATTCTTACCAATATCATGAACGTCGCCTTTGACCGTAGCTAACAATACTTTTCCTGCCTTACGGTTGCTATCGCCCTTCTGTTGTTCGATATAGGGTTGTAGAATCTGCACAGCCTGTTTCATGGTTCGTGCAGTTTTTACCACCTGTGGCAGAAACATCTTGCCTTGTCCGAAGAGTCGTCCCACCTCATTCATACCCGCCATTAGCGGTCCTTCGATGATCTCTACCGCACGTGCGTACTGTTGCAGTGCTTCTTCCAGATCAGAGGCAAGATAGTCGCCCACACCTTTTATCAACGCCTGTTGCAACCTACTTTCCACATTCCCTTCACGCCATTGTTCTTTGCGTTGGTTTGTTGCGGCATCAGCAGGTGTCTGTGCTTTGAGGGTCTGTTGTTGTTCCAAGAGTTTGTTTGCCAACTGCGTGAGTTCATCGGCAGCTCCTGCATGACGATTAAGAATCACATCCTCAATAACCTTCAGTTCATCGGCAGGAATATCGGAATAGAGCACTTTCGTGGCAGGATTGACAATACCGAAATCCATTCCCCGTTGAATGGCATGATAGAGGAATACCGCATGCATGGCTTCGCGGATGTAATTATTTCCACGGAAGGAGAAAGAGAGATTGCTGACACCCCCGCTCACATGGGCACCAGGAAGGTTTTTCCTGATCCATTCGGCAGCACGGATGAAGTCGAGCGCATAACTGTCATGTTCTTCCATACCTGTTGCCACAGCCAGAATATTAGGGTCGAAGATTATATCGAGCGGATTAAATCCAACACGTTCTGTAAGAATACGATATGACCGCTCTGCAATCTCAATACGTCGCTCAAAACTGGTCGCTTGACCTTGTTCATCGAAGCACATCACCACAACTGCCGCCCCATAGCGTTTGACGTCCTGTGCATGGCGTATAAACACCTCTTCTCCTTCTTTAAGCGAAATGGAGTTGACGATGGATTTACCCTGTACACATTGCAGTCCGGCAGTAATCACCTGCCAATCTGAAGAGTCGATCATCACAGGAACTGCAGCAATATCGGGCTCTGACGCAATGCGATTGAGGAAATTGACCATTTCGCTCTTCGCATCAAGCAGTCCATCGTCCATATTGACGTCAATGACCAAGGCCCCATCCTCCACTTGTTTGCGGGCAATGGCAACAGCCTCATCGTATTGTTTCTCTTTGATGAGTCGCAAGAACTTACGCGATCCTGCCACATTACACCGTTCACCAACATTGACAAAATGGACCTCTGGAGTCACCTCCAGCAATTCAAGTCCACTCAGTTGCATATAGGGAGACGCTTCAGCCGGACGATGCGGTGTCTTTCCAGCAACAAGCGGGAGGTATTCGGCAATGAAGTGTTCGTCAGTACCGCAGCATCCGCCGATGATATTGACAAGTCCCTCGTCAATCATAGCGCCAATCTTCGGAGCCATGGATTCAGGAGTCTCATCATAGAGTCCCATTGAGTTGGGGAGTCCTGCATTGGGATAGGCACTAATATAATAAGGAACACGTCGTGCCAGTTGGCGAAGGAATCCTATCATCTGGTCTGCACCGAAAGAGCAGTTGAGACCTACCGAAAAGATAGGGTAATTGCTGATGCTGGCAAGGAAAGCCTCAAGTGTTTGTCCGCTGAGCGTTCGTCCTGCAAGGTCGCTCACGGTAGCGCTAACCATGATAGGCAGTTCGATATTGCGTTGTGTCATTACCGCCATGGCAGCATCTATAGCCACTTTAGCGTTCAGCGTATCAAATACCGTTTCGATGAGAATAGCATCCACCCCACCCTCAACAAGTGCGTCCATCTGCTCTACGTAGGCATCATAGAGTTGGGGGTAAGTCAATTCGCGGGCGGCAGGATTACTGACATCGGGAGACATTGAGCAGGTTTTATTGGTAGGTCCCACACTACCAGCCACGAATCGTGGTTTATCGGGTGTGGAAAATTCGTCTGCCATACGTCGGGCGATACGAGCACCGGCAAGGGCCACTTCGTGACAACGGTCTTCCATGTGGTAGTCCGCCTGCGAAATACGTTGTGCATTGAAAGTATTTGTCGTGATGATATCAGCCCCTGCAATAAGATATTTTTTGTGAATATCCTCTATCACATCAGGACGTGTCAGACAGAGGATATCGTTATTCCCACGCATCTGTCCACGTTGGTTGGTATAGATATTTCCACGAAAGTCCTGTTCAGTAAGTTCATACTTCTGAATCATCGTTCCCATAGCTCCATCAAGCACAAGGATGCGTTGTTTGGCAATTTCTTTGAGTGTTGTCATTTAGTAGTGTTTCATTGCACGGTCCATTTCCCTGCGGTCTTCTTTCTCTTTGAGGGTCTGACGCTTGTCAAACTCCTTTTTACCCTTACAGAGTGCAATATCCATCTTAGCGCGTCCGTGTTCATCAATAAACACGAGAAGTGGCACGATAGTATAACCCGTCTGTTTGGTGGCAGACTGCAATTTCTGTATCTCACGTTTGGTAAGCAGGAGTTTGCGGTCTCGTTTCATCTCATGGTTGTTGTATGAACCATAGAAATAGGGTGACACATTCATGCCCTTGACCCATATTTCTCCATTATGTATAAAGCAATAGGTATCTACCAGACTCGCTTTACCAAGTCTGATAGACTTTATTTCTGTACCTGTCAGTACGATTCCTGCGGTATATGTTTCAATAAAGAAGTATTCGAACGAAGCCTTCTTGTTTCTTATCTGCACAGGACTTTTCTTACGTATTTTCTCGTCGTCCTTATTCATAGCAATCTTCTCATTCGTTTGTCACAACGACAAAATGATCGATGTGTTGGTCTATATATGTTGCAATTTGTGAGGTCCACTCTTCTTCCTTTTCTACAAAAGTATCGTCAAGGTCATCAAACTCCGGCATTTGCTCAAAAAGTGCCATAAACTCCTCTTCACTGCATTCCCGCTCAATGGTAACATGATATTTCTCATAGAGCGTATGTGCATCGTATATGAGTTTGGAGAGGTCACGAAGTCCCCACTGTTTGATGGCCTTGGCAAATGGATTTTTGAAGATAAAAGGTCCGTAACCATTGTGGATGAGCTGTACAAAGCCACCGTCCATTACCTCTTCATGGAGTGCATTCCACGCCAACAGGGTTATTTGGTCTGCATTGAGCATGCCCATATTATCTGCTGTAAGCTGTCCTCCTATGGCTTGGTGTATGGCGTTGACGAAAGCATCGACGAAGGCATCCATACCTTCTTCGGCAGCCTGTCTCAGCGTCAGGTCTTGTATTTTAACTTCGTTTGACATAGATATTTTGTTTGATGTATAGTTATGGATTATATCAGTTATCTTGATAGGCCTCTTCTCCTATCTGCTCACGTGCGCCGATAGTGAGTTTGCGTAAGTCGTAATAAGAACCGTTGTAGATATTGAAATCAACATCCCCTTTGATGCCCGGCAAACGTCCCACATCGGTATGTTGCCAGAACTTCCAGTTACCTTGATACTCCACCTTGTCCACATAATAGTGAGCAATCCAATAGGGATATTGGTCGAAGACGGGGTCGCTGAGGTAACGCATCTTAAATTTATAATAAGTATAGATGATGGGCTTCACACCATATTGGTGTTCTACCAGCTGCAACCAGAGTAGAATGCTCTCCTTAAACTCTTGGTCGGTTTGAGTGTTTGGTTTCTTCTCTACGTCTAATACCGGTGGCAAATCGCCATTCTCCAGTTTCACTTCGCTGATAAAATGCTCGGCTTGGTCTTTTGCCGATGACCGAACACTATAGAAATGATAGGCGCCTCGTGTAAAGCCGTGTTCTCGAGCCTGTTCGAAATTATCATGAAAGTTTTCGTCTATCAGACTGGCACCTTCTGTGGCTTTGATCATAACGAACCGGATGGGGTATTTATCTATCATTCCATTGTCACGAAGTTCGTCCCAGTCAATCTCTCCCTGATGATGAGAGATGTCGATACCGTGAATTTCATAACCTTCCGGGTAATTGACGTCACCATAGAGTGCACGCCATCGGAAGCCGAAGGGCCCAACAAAGATATAGTAGAAAAACCAAATATACGCCGCTACAAGTAAGAATCCGCCTAACCACCAGGACCATCCTGGAAGACGACGTAACAAACGCACAAAGAGCCCTGGCCGCTTGCGGCGGACAGGACTCGATATGCGTCTTTTATGTTGCTTTCTACGTGAAGTCGGCATAAATCAGATTAAGCCTGCTCCAAAGCCAGTGTTCTGGTTGTCTGATCACATACTTCTGATGGACCCCAGTACTGGATTGGGCCGGGATAAACATAAGCAGTCTCTTTAGCCCACTGCGCTCTATGAGCGGCAAAGAACTTGAATGGTGCACCATCAAGCTCTACAAGAGCCTTGCGGATAACGGGCTTGTTCTTACCATTACGACGCTCAATGTTCATCATCATAGTGATGGGCACACCACCGGCAATCCATTGTTCTGCAGGTGCTGTTGTGTTCTTGATGATTGACATATAACCAGTCTTGCCATTAGCAATCAGGCGTGAAGCGTTGAAACCGAGTGAATAGCAATAGTCTGCATCATAGTTTGATGGAGCAGCGCAACGGCCTTCGTAACCAAAGAAGTGATGCTGTGCAGCAAACTTACCATTGTACTTACCCTCTTTCGCCCAAAGAGCAAGTTTAGCCTCAACCATGCAAGAGAGGAGCTTCTCTGTTTCGATCAATGACACCTGAACGTTTCCATGAGGGTCGCGGTCGAGACAAAGCTGACGAGCCACGTCTGCAGGAAGTGATTCGAGTACTGCGAGGTTGTCCTTGGCAATAGCGTTCTTTACGAAAGAAATCTGTTCTTCTGCATTAGCAAATACGCGAGGCTCACCTGTTGCAGGATCAGTCAGTACTTCGTTCAGTTCGGCAATCAGTTTCTTGATAGCAGGAATGAACTCGATAAGTCCTTCTGGAATAAGTACGGTACCGAAGTTGTTACCTTCGTTGGCACGGGCTACCACTGCATTTGCGATGTAGGTTACAACATCGTCAAGTGACATTTCCTTAGCCTCCACCTCTTCTGAAATCAGACAGAGATTTGGCTGGGTCTGAAGTGCACATTCCAAAGCAATGTGTGAAGCAGAACGACCCATCAGTTTGATGAAGTGCCAATATTTGCGGGCTGAGTTACAGTCACGCTCAATATTACCAATGAGTTCACTATAGGTCTTACAAGCGGTATCAAAACCAAACGAGGTCTCAATCTGGTCGTTCTTCAAGTCACCGTCAATAGTCTTAGGACAACCAATTACCTGTACACCGTATTTCTTTGCAGCATAATACTCTGCAAGAACACAGGCATTTGTATTAGAGTCGTCACCGCCAATGATAACCAAAGCCTTGATGCCAAGCTCACGAAGGATTTCAATACCCTTCTCGAACTGATCTTCCTTTTCCAATTTGGTACGTCCAGAACCGATAATATCGAAACCACCGGTATTACGGTAGTTGTCCATGATCTCGGCTGTTATTTCCATATAATTATGGTCAACCAAACCGCCAGGACCAAGAATAAATCCATACAGTTTATTTGCTGGGTTAAGAGACTTAACACCGTCAAAAAGACCAGAAATAACATTGTGTCCGCCAGGAGCCTGACCACCAGAAAGGATAACACCTACGTTAAATGCAGGCAGCTGTGTGGCTTCACCTGGTTCAAAGGTAATTACAGGCATTCCATAGGTGTTAGGGAACAATGCCTTGATCTCATCCTGATTTCCTACTGATTGTGTTGGTTCACCCTCTACAGCTTTTACAGCTCCCTGAAGAGCCTTGGGTAATTTGGGCTGATAAGCAGCTCTTGCAATTTGCAATGCACTTTTTTCCATAAGTTGATTTTATTTACTTTTTGAATAATGAACTCTTTTTTGGGTTACAAAAGTAATCATTTTCTTCAAAAAATAAGAATTAAAATGGCAAAAAACACATTTTTAATATTTTTTTAAACGATAAAGATTGTAAATTAGAATATTATCTGTATCTTTGAACAAAAATTAAAATAAATCACAAAAAAAACAAAGGAGGTATATTATGGCAAACAAAAGAGCACTAAAAAAGAACGTCAATCTGATCTGTGATGAACTTTACATCGATTTTATTGCCGCTTCACTTTATGGCAATACCCATGACGATAAAATTTTAGCAAATATTTTAGAGACAATAGACAAGATGCAAAGCAATACGCTCAGCCGCATTTCTCATCCGGAACCAGGCATGAGCAAAGGCAAATATTTCAAAGACCTCAAAAAACAATTCAAGACTTCTGTCCTTGAAATAGCAGATCAAATCAGCAATCTCTAAATAATGAATATGTGGAAATCATTCTGTAACTGGCTGTTATATAAACGTATGGGGTGGACTGTAGATGTCACAGAACCCCACCCCGACAAATACATCATTTGCTTAGCTCCACACACCAGCAACTGGGACTTTCTTATTGGACAACTGTATGCTGGAGCAAATAACATCAGCAGTAACTTTCTCATGAAGAAGGAATGGTTCTTTTGGCCTCTGGGACCTATTTTCCGACGTATGGGAGGCATTCCTGTATGGCGTTCAAAACACACAAGCATGACCGATAACTTGGCAGAATATGCCAAGCAATCAAAATGTTTTCATCTCACCATTACACCAGAGGGAACACGATCGCCCAATCCAGAGTGGAAGAAAGGCTTTTATTATATTGCTTTGAAAGCAGGAATACCTATTCTGCTTTATGGAGTAGATTACAAGAAACGACGCATCCAGTGCACCAAGACCATTATTCCTAATGGCAATATTGACGACCAGATGCATGAAATAAAAATATATTTCAAAGATTTCCAAGGTAAGAAACCTGAGAATTTCTGTTTAGGAGACATCTGATGAAAAAACTGACGCTGATACTATTGCTGGTTTGTATGCTGCCAAAAGGGACATATGGACAGACTACAGACGATGCACTATTACGTAATCGCTTAGAATCATATTTTTCTCACTACAAACCCATTGGCGCGCAGTTCTTACGGCGCGCCCATCTGTCTGCATGCGAAATTGATACTACTGAGAGAAACATCACGATACTGGCCAATGAGACGTTTGCCGAACAGGCATTCACGCCGCAGTCGGTAGAACGTATCGAACAGGAGGTACGAAAACTGTTGGTTGGACAGTATGCGGACTACAGTTTCTCGATACTTACCCACAACAGAGATATTCACGAACTCATCCCCAACCGACTACGCGAAAAACCGGATAAGAAGCGCCAATGGAACAATATCGACTACCAAGGAGCACCATGGGTCAGAAACGTTTCCTCACCTATTAGTATCCGACATGGTCTGGATGGACGTCATGTGGCATTATGGGCAAGCCATGGCTATTATTACAACATTGCCAAAGAAGAATGGGAATGGCAACGTCCACGCCTTTTCGCCACAAGCGAGGACTTATATACGCAAACCATCGTAGTGCCCTACCTCATTCCTATGTTGGAAAATGCAGGAGCCATTGTGTTTACCCCGCGCGAAAGAGTATGGCAGAAAGAAGAAATCATCGTGGATAACGACGGTTCGAAGCGCAACTATATCGAAGCGACTGCCAGCAACAAATGGAAAAACACCCCCAACAGCGGATTTGCTTTCCACCAGGGGCCTTATGTAGATGGGGAGAATCCCTTTCAGGCGGGAACAGCACGCATGGTGAAGACGACGGGCAGCAAAACCCGCTATTCCTTTGTCAGTTATCAGCCCGAATTTCCCCGTACTGGAAAATATGCCGTTTATGTCAGCTATCAAACATTACCCAACAGTATTGACGATGCTCACTATACCGTATGGCACCGAGGAGAACGAACTGAATTTCGTATCAACCAACGCATGGGCGGAGGAACATGGGTCTATCTCGGAACATTCGAATTTGACAAAGGGTATAGTGAATTCAACCGGATAACCCTCACCAACCACAGCAGCAAGAACGGCGTGATTACAACCGATGCTGTCAGGTTTGGCGGAGGAATGGGCAATATTCAACGGGGAGATCGGGTCAGCGGAATGCCTCGGGCTTTGGAAGGCGCACGCTATTATGCCCAATGGGCAGGAATGCCATACAGCGTCTATAGTTCAAAAAACGGACAGGATGACTATGGCGACGATATCAACGCCAGATCCAACATGGTCAACTATCTGGGGGGCGGTTCACCATTCATGCCCGATAGTGCCGGACTCCATGTACCCATAGAACTCTCATTGGCTGTCCATTCCGATGCAGGACTCCGTCGCGACGGACGAAGTCTGATAGGCACACTATCAATCTGTACCACCGATTTCAACGAAGGACTGCTGGGAAGCAAAGTGTCCCGACTGGCTTCGCGTGATTATGCCGATGCCCTTTTGGATGGTATTGTTACTGACATGCGGTATAAGTATGGAAAGTGGAACCGTCGTGAAATATACGACCGAAACTACTCTGAAACCCGTCAACCCGAAGTGCCGAGTGCTATCATCGAAACGCTCTCTCACCAGAATTTTGCGGATATGCGCTATGCCCTCGACCCCAATTTCCGCTTCACGCTGGCACGTTCACTCTACAAGACTACGTTGCGCTTCATGAGTGAAATGCACAATAAAGAATATGTCGTCACCCCATTGGCTCCTACCAATTTCCGCATCAGCCTTGACAACAAAGGTATGGCGCGTCTGGAATGGGACGGTGTGGATGATCCACAGGAGAAGACAGCCTCGCCCTCTGGATACATTATATATAAAGGTATAGAAGGCATGGATTTCGACAATGGTACCGTGGTCCGCAGCAGAAACAATTACGAGGTCCGACTGGAACCCGGATTGCTTTACCACTTCAAAGTGGCTGCCTTCAACGATGGCGGCAAGAGTTTCACAACAGAGACTCTTTCAGCTGTCTATCAGCCTGAAGCAAAGGGAAACATTCTCATCATCAACGGATTCAACCGACTGTCTTCACCTGCCGTAAGATTCTCTGACACCGAACAGGGTTTCGACCTGGACGAAGACCCTGGAGTAACAAGAGGTTGCATGCCTGGATGGATGGGACGCCAGTTGAATTTCGATAATAACAGCAGGAGCTTTGGCGACAGCGGAGACGAGATGGCTGGGACTTTCTTGGCTGGTAACGACTTCAACTATGTTTCAACTCATGCCAAGGCGATTGTTGCGGCAGGAAAATACAATATCGTCAGCGCTTCGGTAAAAGCCGTGGAAAGCAAACAGTTGCCGTTGGAGCAATTCGACATGATAGACCTGCTATTAGGACTGGAGCGTGACGATGCACACAGTTTGGTATATTATAAAACCATGAAGCCCGCCCTGCAACATCTGTTGCGCCAGTACGCCAACCAGGGCGGTTCTCTACTGGTGAGCGGCGCCTACGTCGGTTCTGATATGAAATCAGACGAAGACAAGAACATGCTCGCAGAGGTATTGAAATGTCAAAGTGCCTCGCCTTACAAGGCTGCCAACGACAGCATCACGGGCATGGGAACCACCTTCGATTTTTACCATCAGATGAACGAAGAGCATTATGCGGCAACGGCAGCAGACGTCATAAACCCCGTAGGGAAATCCTTTGCCGCCATGCGCTATGCAGACGGTCAAACGGCAGCTGTTGCCTATCAAGGCAACGACTATCGCGCCTTGACCATGGGATTCCCCTTCGAATGCATCAAAAGCGATAAAAAGCGCAATACACTCATGCGTGGCATGATCAATTTCCTGATCAACAGACAGTAATAACTCAAAACAAAACAATATTAACTCAAAAAATCAACAATCTATGTACAGAATCCAGAGCAACCCCACAGGAACCCGCAGTATAGAAGTCAGCGAGCAACACCTTGCAACAATCGAGAAGTATCAACTCTTCCGCGATCTTATTGACTCCAATGGGTATATTGACGAACAGGTCTTAGACAAACTCAAACTCAACATTCGCGCCCTGCTCGAATCTGAAGCCACAACAGACAAGGCACTTCTTGACCTTTGCCTCGACGTCATCTACCATCATAACATGAAAGCTTTCGGCTTGCAACAGCTCATTCTGCTGTTCATCAACTGGAAGAACCAAAACGAAGATCCTATCGGAGTGGACGCTGACGTCATACAGGGCACTCCCCTCAACTAAAATACATATACATTGGCAAACAGCAAATATCAACTGACAGACTTTCTTCCTACTACGAAGAAAGAAATAGAACTACGCGGCTGGACAGAACTCGACGTTATTCTGTTCAGCGGAGACGCTTATGTAGATCACCCGTCGTTTGGCGCAGCAGTCATCGGACGCATACTGGAAGCCGCCGGCTATAAAGTGGCTATCGTACCACAGCCCGACTGGCATGGTGACTACCGTGACTTTAAGAAACTGGGACGACCACGCCTGTTTTTCGGCATCTCACCGGGATGTATGGATTCCATGGTCAATAAATATACAGCCAACAGACGGTTGCGTTCCGAAGATGCATACACCCCTGACGGGCGACATGATATGCGTCCTGAATATCCAACGGTGGTCTATAGTAATATTCTCCGTCAGCTATACCCCGATGTCCCTATAGTACTTGGAGGCATCGAGGCTTCTTTGCGACGCCTCACTCACTACGACTATTGGCAAGACCGATTAAGGCCGTGCCTGCTTTGTGACGCACCGGCTGATATCATCTCATACGGCATGGGAGAGAAAACCATTCTTGAAATAGCCCGTTGCTTAAACGATGGACTGCCCCTATCTTCGCTTCACGAATTGCCCCAGGTCGTCTATCTTGCCCGTCGCAACGAAATTGTCGATGGCATCAGCGATCATGATATCGTGCTCCATAGCCACGAAGACTGTCTTAGAGACAAGCGGAAACAAGCCGAGAATTTCCGGCACATCGAAGAACAGTCGAACATGATGCACGCCCAACGCCTCATTCAAGCCGTCGGCGACAAATATGCTGTTGTCAATCCGCCCTATCCGCCCATGACAACCGAAGAACTGGACGCCTCGTTTGATCTGCCCTACACGCGCCAACCACATCCGAAATACAAAGACAAGCGGATTCCGGCGTATGAGATGATCAAATACTCCGTCAACATCCATCGAGGATGCTTCGGAGGATGCGCTTTCTGCACCATCTCTGCCCATCAGGGAAAATTCATTGCCTGTCGCTCCAAACAGAGCATCTTGCGCGAGGTTAAACAGGTCATGGGGATGCCTGGCTTCAAGGGTTACATCTCAGACCTTGGCGGACCTTCTGCCAATATGTATGGCATGCGAGGACGCAATCTGAATGCGTGCGAGAAGTGCAAACGACCCAGTTGCATCCACCCGCAGATTTGTCCCAATCTCAATACCGACCATACTGCCCTGCTGGATATCTACCGTAGCGTCGATGCTATTCCCGGCATCAAGAAGAGTTTCATCGGCAGCGGTGTGCGCTACGACCTCATTCTGCATCATAGCAAAGACGAAGAAAGCAACAAGGCTGCCATGGAGTATGCCCGCGAACTCATCACCAAACATGTCAGCGGACGACTGAAGGTGGCTCCAGAACACACCAGCGACAACGTATTGCAGCTGATGCGCAAACCGCCATTCAGACAGTTTGACGATTTCAAGCACATCTTCGACCGCATCAATCGCGAGGCACACCTCAACCAACAGATCATCCCCTATTTCATCTCCAGCCATCCAGGCTGCAGAGAAGAGGACATGGCGCAACTGGCTGTGCTCACCAAACGCCTCGATTTCCAGTTGGAGCAAGTGCAAGACTTCACACCCACCCCCATGACCGTTTCTACCGAGACATGGTACACAGGCTACGACCCTTACACCCTCCAGGAGGTGTATAGTGCCCATAGCCAGAAGGAGAAACTTGCCCAACGCCAATATTTCTTCTGGTACAAACCAGAGGAACGCAGATCCATAGAACAGAGTCTGCGACGCATCGGGCGTTCCGATCTGATTAGAGAACTATGCCCAGGGTCTGGCGGAAACCCATACCGCCAACAGCCGACAGGAATGCCTCACTATAAGAAATACAACAATGAAAATCATCGAACAGAAAATACAGGGAAAGGATCCGGAAAAGAAATGCGAGGACGGAATCGTCGTAACAGATGATTTCATCGCAGTCATTGATGGGTCAACAGCCAAGACCAACTACCGGCACAGCCGGTTTCGTTCCAACGGGCGACAGGCCATGCGATTGACCGGCAAATACATCAAGAAAATGCCCAAGGGAATTGATTGCCATAAGTTTCTGATAGGGGTGACCAACTATATCCGTAGAGAGTATAAGAAGTCGGAAACAGAACACCTCCTCCTGCATCCGGAAGATCGCCTCACCTGTTCTGCCATCATCTATAGTCGCCTTCAACGGCAATTATGGCTGGTGGGCGACTGCCAATGCTTGATAGACGGCGAACTGATAGACAATCCGAAACCCGAAGAGGCAGTTCATGCCGCCAAACGTTCTGAATATGCCAAAAAGCTGTTGAGTCAGGGCACTACCGTAGATCAACTGCTTACCAAGGACGCCAGTCGCGAATATATTATGGCTGATATGGTGGAGAGCATGAAACAACAGAACGTCAGTTATGCCGTGATAGACGGTTTTCGCATTGCCGAACAGTTTGTGAAGGTCATCACCCTCGATTTCCAACCTCACCATATCGTCATGGCAAGCGATGGCTACCCCTTCCTGCGTGAGACACTCGACGAGAGCGAACAGCTGCTCCGTCAACAGCAGGAGAACGACCCACTCAATATCGACACGTTCTTAGCCTGCAAGGCATTCCTCAACGGCCAGGATTCATTCGACGACAGGAGTTACATCCGCTTCGAAATCTGATTCCATCGTTCCAGAAACAATGGCAGGCTAATCATCAAAAATCCACGGAGTGTTTAGGTTAGAGGTTAGAGGTTAAAGGTTAAAGGTGAAAGGTGAAAGGTTAAAGGTGAAAGGTTAAAGGTGAAAGGTTAAAGGTTAGAGATTAGAGTTAAAGATTTTTGTTTCTGCATAAATTCCGTCTAAATTCCGATGATAATAATCTACGGAACACACGGAAGACACGGAAAAAATTCTAGTTGAAGATTATTTTCAAGATTTTCGTTAAGATTTCGAGCCGTAAGGCGATCCCCATTAAAATTCTTCCCAAAAGCGAGATACTCGAGCGCATTCTGGTCAGGATTTTCTTTAAAGATTATGTTTGTGGAGGCTGAATGATAGATTATTTCTTGCGTCAGCAACATTTCATAAAAGATTTCCTCCAAAGATTTCTTGCGCTCGCGCAACCCAAACCATCCGTATAAATTCCGTCTAAATTCCGATGATAATAATCCACGGACCACACGGAGAACACAGAGAAAGATTTTCGTAGGATGATAAAGACCACTCCCTCAGACTTCATCATTCGTTTTTCAGCTTGGGTAGTGATAAATGATACTTCACCGCCATGAAACGTATCAGACAGGTTGTGGCAAACGAGACGAAGACAGTCACCTCAATAGGAACATTCAAGACCACCAGTCCCCAATACGCAAGACCGCCGGCAACGGCAGCAATGGCATAGATCTCCTTGCGGAAAATCACAGGTTCGTTGTTGAGAAGCACATCACGGATCACTCCTCCAGCCGCCCCTGTAATACATCCCATGATGATGGCGACCCAAAACGGCTGTCCAAAGACGATAGACTTCTGAATACCGGCAATATTAAAGAGAGCCAGACCCAGTGTGTCAAAAGCAAACCATGCGTTGCTCAACCTTTTAAGGTGTCGGGCAAAGACAATCACAAACAATAACGCCATTGCCGTACATTCCATATAAATAGGATTGGTCATCCAGAAAGGAGTAGTTCCCAACATCACGTCACGTATCGTACCGCCGCCGATAGCCACCGCAATTCCGCAAACATAGCCGCCAAACCAGTCAAATCTTTTGGATGCAGCATGCCGAATACCGGATATCGCAAAGGCAAATGTTCCGAGAAACTCAATAATCTGCTGCACCAGGATATCATATTCCATATTCATTGTTTATACCTTTCCCCCCAATAGTTAACCATTCTTTCATAGAGTTTTTCTTCTGCCGGCGAGTGTTGCCCATGCCATATCCGTTCGTCAACAAGAGCATCAGGCATATATTGCTGTGGTGTGAAATGACCGGGATAGTCATGCGGGTAGAGATAACCGTCATGATAGCCCAACTGCTTCATGAGTTGCGTAGGCGCATTGCGAATAGGAAGCGGAACAGGCTGGTTGCCAGTCCGTCTGACAAGTTCCAAGGCAGCATCAATACCTAAATAGGCAGAGTTGCTTTTCGGACTCGTTGCCAGATACACAGTAGCTTCTGCAAGCGGAATGCGCCCTTCGGGCCATCCAATCTTCTGCACCGCATCAAAGGCTGCATTAGCCAGCAATAACGCATTAGGATTGGCCAATCCGATATCTTCTGAAGCAGAAATCACCAAACGGCGTGCTATGAATTTAGGATCTTCCCCACCCTCTATCATCCTCGCCAACCAATAGAGTGCCGCATCGGGATCAGACCCACGGATACTCTTGATGAAAGCAGAGATAATATCATAGTGCATCTCACCATCCTTGTCGTAAGCCAGCGGATTCTGTTGCAAGCGCTCAGCCACCATTTTGTCGTCAATAACAATAGGCTTACTCTTGTCCGATGCTTCTATCACCAGTTCCAAGATATTGAGAAGCTTACGCGCATCGCCACCGCTGAACCGCAACAAGGCATCCGTCTCTTGCAGCGTAATATCCATCTCTTTCAGATAGACATCCTTCGTGATAGCCCTGTCGAGCAACTGCAACAAATCATCTTTTTCCAATGATTTCAGCACATAGAGTTGACAGCGGGAAAGTAGAGGTCGTATCACTTCAAACGAAGGATTTTCGGTAGTAGCGCCAATAAGCGTCACCACACCTTTCTCGACAGCCCCCAACAAAGAATCCTGTTGCGACTTAGAGAAGCGATGAATCTCGTCGATAAACAATATCGGTGATGCCTCGTTGAAGAAGCGCCCTTTCTGTGCACGTTCTATCACATCCCTTACATCCTTTACCCCACTCGTCACGGCAGAGAGCGTATAGAATGGAGTTTCAAGCCGATGTGCTATGATCTGCGCCAAGGTAGTCTTGCCGACTCCCGGTGGTCCCCACAATATAAACGAGGAAATCCGCCCAGCGTCTATCATCTTGCGCAAGACAGCCCCTTGTCCAACAAGGTGCTGCTGTCCTATATAGTCATCGAGCGTCCTTGGACGCAAGCGTTCTGCCAATGGTTCTGCCATAGATTCTTATCAATTTTGATACAAAGGTACTCTTTTTTTTTATAATACCATCGTTTTCTGTAAGTCAAATGAGCACAACCGAATTTTATTCGGATTTTGCCATGACGAGAAAACGAAGAACGAAGTTCATGGTTTTCCAAAAGTTTTTTTCAAGGCTCTTTATCATCATCGGATCTTAACGGAACTTAAACAGATTTCTTGCGAAGCAACCCCCATAAGAATCCACGGAACACACGGAGAACACTCTAAGTTTGCAGAAGAATGCGACGCAGTCGCATAAATGTTAAATAATCAAGGTAAAACTATGATTGCTAAAGACAGTTTCGTACCTTTGTTGTAAAAAGGTAGAATCGGTCTGTCGAAGAGGT
>NZ_NPJB01000040.1:0-11168 GCF_002251345.1 Prevotella sp. P4-119
AATATATTGACTATTATAACAATAAAAGAATAAAAATCAAGTTAAATGGTATGAGTCCAGTACAATACAGAATGACTCAATTAAATACGTAAATGTTTAACCCGTCCAACTTCTTGGGGTCACTTCAAAGGTACTCACGCTCGGAAGTACAAAAGAAAAAGTGATTTTTCTTTTGTACTTCGCTCGCTTAATCGTATCTTTGTAGCCAGATATGAAATATATTGCAATAGCAACGCTTCTTGCCGTCACATTCAATGCCCATGCCCAACAGCGCGAACCTCTTGCCGACAGTCTTGACTATCGGATGGAACGCCAGAATTCGGCATCGGCGGGTGATCATTTGCCATTATGGCTTCATGCCAATAAGTATGGACTCAGTTCGCTCAAAACTACTAATGGCTTTTGGCGTGCAACCATAGAGCGTCCACTCTCACGTGATGATAGTCGGCGCTGGGGTATTGGTTATGGCCTTGACATGGCTTTAACGGGCAGATATACCAGCCGTTTTGTTGTTCAACAAGCCTATGCTGAGGTGCGCTGGCTCAAGGGTGTGATCACCGTGGGTAGTAAAGAACAACCCATGCAGTTGAAAGATCAGGAACTCAGCAGTGGTTCACAAACTCTGGGTATCAATGCCCGCCCTGTTCCACAAGTGCGACTTTCCTTGCCCGACTATTGGACCATTCCCGGCACACACCATTGGCTTGCCATAAAAGGACATATTGCCTATGGCAAGACAACCGATGACCATTGGCAGACTGAGTTTACCCAAAGGCAATATAAATACACGCAAAGCACTCTTTATCACAGCAAGGCAGGCTATCTGCGTATTGGAAATGCCAACAAAATCATCGTGTCGCTTGAACTCGGACTGGAGATGGCGGCACAGTTTGGCGGCACCTCATATCTGCGACAAAGTGATGGCTCGATGAAGGCCTATCACAATCAAGGCGGACTGAAAGGAATGATAAAGGCATTGGTGCCAGGAGGCGGCGATGTGTTGGAAACGGAAAACCGCAATGCTGCAGGCAATACCTTAGGCAGTTGGCTGGCACGTTTCAATTTCGATGCTGACGAATGGGGATTCAGTCTTTATGCCGACCATTTCTTTGAAGACCAGTCGGCGCTGACCCATCTCAGTCCTGATGGATATGGCGAGGGAGACCAATGGAACACGCAGGTGAAACGGCGCTACAATCTCTATGCCTTCAAAGATATGTTGTGGGGCTTTGAACTTCGTATTCCCGACCAACGATGGATGAATAAGATGGTGTTTGAATACCTCTATACTAAGTATCAGAGTGGTGCCATGTATCATGACCACGACCAAACACTGTCAGACCAGATTGCAGGTCTCGACAACTATTACAACCATTACCTCTATACCGGATGGCAACACTGGGGTGAGGTGATGGGCAATCCACTTTATACTTCACCTATTTATAATAGCGACCATCGTATTGCTGTGGAGAACAACCGTACTGTAGCCTGTCATCTTGGTATTGCCGGCGATCCTTCTTCCCGCTTACATTATCGCTTACTGGCTACGTGGCAGAAAGGTTTTGGCACCTATTGGGCACCGTTTCCCGATCCACGGCATAACGTCAGTCTATTGGCTGAAGCCTCTTACCGCTTGCGCGATGGTAAGGAACGATGGACTCGGGGATGGACGCTCAGAGGAGCTCTTGCCATGGACAGCGGAACGTTGCTGGGCGACAACTATGGTGTGCAACTCACTTTGATTAAGAACGGAATACTGAAATGGAGAAAGAGATAATGAAACGGCTGATATTTGTATTGACAATATGTATGGCTTTGGTGGCTTGCGACATCGAGACATCAGACAATGGCGACCTCGATGGCTTCTGGCAACTGCGCCAAGTAGATACTCTTGCCACAGAAGGCACAACAGACATGCGTCAATCGATGATTTATTGGGCTGTGCAAAACCGCTTGATAGAAGTGCGCTTGTTGGAGAATGAGGAGAGCAACGGCACGGGATATCTGTTTCATTTCGACCGGACAGACGACCAATTGAACCTCTCTGTTCCTTATCTGCATCTGCGCGACGAACCCGATGAGGAGGTGACCGACCTTGAGGTGATGCGTCCTTTCGGATTTGATGCCTTGCAACAGTCGTTTGCCATCAAATGCCTTGATAATGATAAAATGATTCTTGAAACGCAATATATACGCCTACATTTCCGTAAATATTGATGCCCTGTTGTTTATCGTTTTTGTGACAATCTTATAGAAAGTAATGGATAATATTTTCAAATCTTGCCACCACGAACGGTGTCTCAGATAGTTGAGATCCATCTCCAGGCGGCGAAGCATCTTTTCCATGGTATCAGTATAGCCATTGTAAATGGTGGAATAGGAGGTGATTCCTGGACGTATTTGATATAGAAATTGATAGCGTGAATCTCTTTCCATAATCTGATCAATATAGTAGGGACGTTCAGGACGTGGACCGACAAACGACATTTCTCCTTTCAACACATTCCAGAACTGTGGCAGTTCGTCGAGGTGGTAGCGTCTCATCCATCGTCCGGCTTGAGTCAGTCTGATATCGGTGGCATTGTTGCAGAGCTGAGGACCGCTGTTCTCGGCATTGGTCACCATGGTGCGGAATTTATAGATGTAGAATGGGCGTCCGAAGCGTCCGATGCGTTCCTGCCGATAGATGATAGGTCCGTCTTTCCCACGCCGTACTGCCAGATAGCAGGCGAGAAACAAAGGGGAGAAGATGATGATGCACATTCCTGCCATGATGAAGTCGAACCATCGCTTCACTTCTCGTTCAAAAGCATTCATGCCATCGTATATATAGTTGTCTATTTGTTTTGTTTGGGTATTATTCATATGTTATTTTTAACGTAGCAATCTTGGTTTTATTATCTACGTAGTAGGAAAATATAGATGTTTTGTCGCAATTTGTTGGGCAACAGTCTTACAACACACCGCATCAGCATGTTTGTTGTCATCTCTATGGTGCTGATATACTTGAACTGATGAAAGGATCGCAATAGGTTGATTTCCGACTTGGTGTATCGCCAGCCGCCCCGTCTGCCGAAGAAGTCTGTAGAGGTGCGGAAGTGTATGAGCGGCTGTTGCAGGTTGTGAAATCGTGCCCCGTCCATGATGAGTCTTACCCATAGGTCGTAGTCTTCAAACAGATAGATGTCATGGTATCCACCTACACGCATCACCGCTTCGCGGCGAAACATCACCGTAGGATGGTTCATCGGGTTGCGGCGTTTGCCAAACCTCACAATGTCGGCATGGTGCTCGGGCAACCGCCGTATAGAGATGGTCTCTGAGGGAGTGGCGCAAAACTCGTCGGTCCATCCTCCCAACACGTCACAGTCAGGGTGTTCTGCCATGTAGTTGTATTGCAGTTCCAGTCGGTTGGGGTAGCAGATGTCATCGGTATCCATGCGCATCACAAGGTCGTTGTGGCAGTGGCGAAGACCTTCGTTGAGTGCCAGTCCAAGTCCACGGTTTTCCTTGAGTGGCACAAACTGCAGTTCGGGATAATTGTTTCGGTAGCAGTCAATCATCGTGTCCAGCGCTTCTGTCAGCGGGCCATCGCCCACGAGTATTATCTCGCTGGCACGGAAAGTCTGACTGAACACGCTGTCTAAACATTGACGTAGGTATTCTGGCTTTTCCCGATGATAGACGGAGAGCAATATACTGCAGTTTATTTGTTGCATGGCTTGCTTGTTTTAATACATCTGTTCATGCGTTGTTATATGGTTATCCAATGGCTGGGCACAGGAGTGACCGCAGCCTGTCGTCGCCACCAGAGCTTTGGCCCAATGTTGATGGCACCGGTCTGTGTTGCCAACCAAGCGCCCCACCATGAGAACGATGAATTGGCGATGATATGATGTCGGCAGAGGGTCATCAGATGCATGTCCTGTATGCCCTGTTTGCCGTTGTTCCAGTCGGCAAAGATGGCTTCTACATCGTTGAGCAATGGTTGCAGATGGTTTTTACACCATACAATATCATCGGAGAAGATGCAGAACAACTGTGCCTGAGCGTGTTGTCGGATGTAGTGGATGGCTTGGGTGTAATAGTCGGTGGCGGTCAGATCATAAAATAGCTTATCGCCGATATAGTCGGTGCGCCGCACATGGATGCTGACAGCCTCTTCCTTTTCCAACCGTTGTGCCAATGCGGTGTTGGCTTCATCGGCGAAGTCGGGAAAGTGGAATCGTTCCATGAGTATGTCACGGCAGTCGCTGAAATATTCCTCATGTTGCCAGTAACCATCATAATAGGTGTTGCCTTGTCGGCTAATAGCCTCATGGTCGATGGCAAAGTTGTGTGGCTCTACACACATGGTTCTTCGCTTGGGCAACAACCTGCTACCAAACCGCCATGATTGAAAGTTGGGGTAGGGGTAAGCCACGTGGGCTATCATTCCGCATGTTGCCTGTTTGATGTCGATGCCAAACACCTCGTTGAGTTGGTATTTTCGCCTATAGCCATTAAACCCATGCAGGTCTGCCATCACCATTTCATCGGGATGGTGTCGTTGCAAGGCGGTATAGAGGGCATATTGAAACATTTGGTTTCCAAGTCCTCCAAGTATCTTGACAATCTTTATCGGTTGTGCCATTATTATGCAAAGGTAATGATAAATCAGCAGAAATGCAAACGATGTTGCGAAATATCTTGGCGCAACTATCTGCCAAATTGTTGCTTGACGGTCATAATCGTCTTCCCGATGGCCAGCATGAGTCGTAGAGAAATGCCCTTGTGCATGGTACCGATGATTTTGGCATCATGCTGCCACGCTTGATAGATATGGATGCTACGGCTAATCTGCCCTTCGTGGTCGTGGGCTGACTCCACGATGAGTGTTGGATAATAGACGATGGCTGACGCGCGAAGCATACGGTAGTACCATTCCACATCGACCAGCCATTGCAACGGCTCATGAAACGCCTGTCGCTTGTCGCATCGAAATGCTACGCAGGCACATGGCCCGATGGCGTTGAGGCCAAATAGCGTGGTGGGGTGGTGCAGCATCCATCGTTTCAATCGTGAAGGAAAGTGTCGCTTCTTTTGTTTCTCTCCTATCATGACGTGCACTTCCGATACGGCAATATCGGCATTGGTCTGTCGCATGACGTGCAGTAACTGGGCGAGATAGTTGTTGCCCACCAAGGCTTCGTCGTGGTGGAGTACAATGCCATATGTGCCCGTAACCTTGCCGAGTCCTTCGTTCCAATTGCCCACCGCCCCCAACTGAGGTCGGTTGTGGTGGTAATTGATTCGATCATCGTGGAGTCCCATGACATACTGTTCGATGCGATTGTCGGTAGAATCGTCGCAGACTATGATTTCCATACTTACCCCTTCTTGGCTGCGCACACTGTCTATAGCACGTTGTGCTAATGCCAGATGGTTGAAGGTTGGGATGATGATAGAGAAGTTGGGAGTCATGATTACGGATGTGATAAGGTTTGATGTTTCTGATTGATGAGATACATGCAAATCAACAATACAGAGAGCGACAATACATTGTCGATACTGCCACCCCAGAAGAGATCGAGTGCCAGTCCGAGAAACAGTCCTAGTTCGGGCGCATAGTGTTTATAGCTACTGTAATGTGAGAAGGTGCGGAATAGTGAAGCGATGAACAAGAACATCAATGGGAGTCCGAAACACAATCCGAAGAGCAGAATGGTCGATTCTGTCACATCGGCTGTTGCCAGCGTTCTGACGCTGAAGCGCGTGTGGTCTGTCACTTGTTGAAACAGAAAACCATTGCCAACCAACGGGCTGTCGTTGAGTCGGTCGATGGTGTGTCCCCATAGTTTATAACGGAAATAATTACTCTCACTACTCATCATTGTCCATCGGGTCAGTACAACCACCATACCTATCGTGGCACATATTCCCGACAGCAGATAGCTTCGATGGCGATAGAGGTGGAAGGTGATGAGCACCAAGACTAACGCCAACGAGATGAAGTAGCGGAGTGACCCTGCCAATAGCAGATTGACCACCATCAGAAAGGCTATAGAATAGCGCAACCTTTTCCGAAGTCCCATCTCGTTGATGAGGAAACATAGTGCCAAAAACGAAATACTACCCGAATAGAGCGAATTACCCTTGATGCCTTGAAAGCGCGGAATCAGTTCTCCGGGACGGATGGTCAGATACACCCATGGCAACTTCACTCCTGCCACCTGCAGTATATTCGCCATGAGATCGGCTGCAAAGATGGCATAAACGGTATATTTCACAGCGGTCAGCAAACGGCTTTTGTCTTTTACTCCCATCAGCATGACGGTGAGGAAATAAAACTGAATCCATCGTGCCAATGGTGCAGTTTCGGTGGGGCGCGCCATCATCATGAAGAGCCCGACAATGAGCGAGGCTGCCGTGAAGCCTGCAAACAAGGGTACACTCTTCACACATGTTGCAAAGGTGTGCTGGGAAAACAACAGCAGTAGCGCCCCTGCTAACAGCGGAACGAAGGCGTAGCCGGCAAACTGGAGCAATACCAGTGCGATGGCAAATAGTGTTATGCCGAGTTCTTCGCGTGTCTTCATAACGGTTGACTGTTGGGAGTGAAACAGATATAAACGCCCATCACGATGGTTTTTAGCAGATACGCCAATAATATTGCCATCGCCAATGCCGACGATCCCCAATGCAGGGGTAACAGCCATAGGGCCAACAGACATGTGGCAACAGCCCATACGACATTGAACAGGAATCCTGTCCACATCTTGCCGATGCTATAAATTGCCATCTCTATCACGTTTGACACACAGGCAAACACCACCGATACGGCGAGCAGTGACAGTGTGACATGGTTGGTGTAGTCTGTGCCATAGAGAGGCATGATGACAGGGGCTGCCACAATGATCAGTAATGCCAACAGCGAGGCAATACCTGCGATGAGTTGGATGTGCAGGCGGAGCGTGTGGCTGAAGGTCTGACTCTCTGTCATGCTCGATAGGATGGGGAGGGCTATCTGACTGATAGCACCTGGAACAAACATGATGATGATTTTCCATTGGTCGGCAGCTTCAAATACTGCCAGTTCTGCGTAGCCGTCGTGCCTCACGAGCATGGCGCGGATAGTCCAGAATACGGGAGTGACCATCAGCGCCGATAGTGCTGCTGGCAGACTGTAGGTCAACAGCAGTTGCCAGTCTTTCTTACGGATAGCCACACCGTGGGTGGCGATGCCTGCGTGTTGCAGGGTGCGCCTCACGGCAAAATGGTAGGCTATATAGAGCACCGCCACACCGAGTCCGAATCCCACAACAGCACCTTCCAATCCATAGATCCAGGTACCGGTGGTCATCAATGTCGCTTCTGCCACGCTGCCCACAAGGGTGCATAGCGCTATGCTGCGAAAGTCTTCCATTCCTGCAAGAATACCGTTGAGCGACCCGTTAAGGGTTGATCCCAACAGCATCAGTCCGCCCAGCATCAATGCTGTTTGCAACTGTGGCGAGTGGAGAATATTGTTTGCCAATAGTCCCGAACAACCTATCATGACCACCATGATTCCCATTCCAAACCATAGGGCGAAGCGGTTGGACATGGCGCAGATGGAAGCTGCCTGTGCGCTGTCAGTATGGCGGTGTTGGGCTATGAAGCGTGTTGCTGTCACTCCGATGCCTGCTGCACCAAACACAATGAACATGCCGATGGTGGAACGCACCATGCCGAGCTCGCCAAACTGGGTTTTGCCCAACAGTCGGGCACAGCCGATGCCTGCCAGCAATACCAGCAGTTTGCCCACAGCCGTCCCGGTAAAGGTCCATAGCGCGCCATTTGCCATGCGTCGTTTGATGTCAGACTTCAATCGTGTGCGGTTCATGCTGTTTTCTCTTCCTCTGTTTCTTCCGTGTCGTTGAGTTGTCGAATATAGAGTACTATCATGGGCAACAGCAGCGCCAAGAGCCATGCTGCTCCAAAGGTCCATAGCTTACGGGGGAAGATGGGGCGCAACTTTCCCATTGGCGGTGTTACCACGCGTATGTTTTTATTGTTGAATGCTCTGTCGATGCCGTTTTCTTCACGCTTCTGCAACAGATAGACGTATAGCGATTCAATCACCTTCTGTTGGCGTTTGGTGGGAAGCATCTTGCTCTTTTTAGTGGGCAGTTCTGCCGCCTTCCCTGTCAGTTCCTGTTCTTTGGCTACCACCCCTTTGAGTTGAATCTCTATTTGCGACAGGGCATGGCTGATTGAAGTGGCAATGGCATTGTGCATGGGCGCAATCTGCGCATCGAGGTCGCGCACCAAGGGATTGCGCTCACTGCTGTTTGCTGCCAGATTCTGCCGTTTCAGCACTAGCGTGTTGTAATTTGCAATCTGTTTGGCAATATTGTCGTTGTCGGGTAGAATGTTGCCTGGCAATACCTGATGGTTGTCTCCTTCCTTGCTCATCAACTGTTGCATGTGTTTCAACACATACCGTTGGTTGCTCAGTTTGAGCATCATCTCATTGATATCGGCAGCAGATATTGCCATTGCGTTAGGTGTGGCAGCCCCTATTTCCAACAGGTTGTCGTGCTCGTAGTCGGCGAGTTTGCCATCCAGTTGGCTGAGTGCCTCTTCTATCTCTGTGATGCGCTGATTGATGAAGTTGGTTGAGGCCTGTCGCTCTTCGTCCTTGTCGGCTTGCCACGCTTGAAGATACACCCTTGTCAGCTCGTTGAGTATCAGTTCTGCACGACTGCTGAAAGCGTCATCGTAACTGAGTTGCACTATCGACGTGTTGTTGTTGAGCACATCGCCTTTGATTCGCTTCAAACAGCGTTCTGCCATCTCGTAGGGTGGCTGTTTGGTAATGGTGATGGTGAGTGTCTTTGCCTGGCGCATCAGCGTTTGGAAGGCTGGAGTTGATATTAAGGTGACGGGACCGAGGGGCGTGACACAAACGCTGTTGATGTGTCCGCTTACCTCACCTTTCATCTGTTCTTTGTTTTTCTCGAAATCGGTCAATACCACAGCCCCGTCCTCGTGTAGTGTGGCGCGGAGCCGCAGTTTGTCTGCATCTGTTGCTGCACCAAACTGCGCCTTTATGGGCAGTGTCTCGCCGTAGCGTTCTTCGCGTGTAAACCAGTTGCCTGTGGTGTAGGTCATATCGAGATGGTTGTCTTTCACTACCTTCATCATCAAGGCTGGCGAGAGAAATACTTCCAATTCATTATCCACATTCGATGTGATGTTGAATCCCATATTGGCAAACATGTTCATGCCTATCATGCTCGACAGCATACTGCCTGGCGATGTCTCATCTTTCACCATGATGTCGGTGGTGCGACGATATAGTGGTGTGACAACAAGCTGGAACAACACCCCTGTAATGGTCATGGCAATGGTGCTCACGGCAAACCATCGCCAGTGGCTGATGCACATCTGGAGAAAACTCTTCTGAACTTTTTTCATAGTTGTTTTTGAGGATTATCGGGTAATGAGACCAGCGAGCGAAGCCAATATTGAGGCAATAGAAATCCATAGTGACATGGATCGTGTCTCGTTGCCGTTGGTGGTTGATTGTCGAATCTTGGTTGGGTTCGCCTTCACATATATCAGGTCGTTCTGGTGTACATAGTAGGCTTCCGACTCGTGGAGAGCTTTGCCACGGGTGAGGTCTGCCATGAGGGTGGTGTGGCGCTCGCCATCGTTGCGCACCACCACGACACTGTCTCTTCTGCCATATACGGTCAGGTCACCAGCCTTTCCCAGTGCTTCCAGTAGCGTCACTTCATCTTTTTCTATTGCGTATTCGCCAGCATTTTTCACCTCGCCCATCACGGTGTAGCTGAGGTTGCGGAAACCAACGGTAACAGTGGCGTGTTTCAGCAGTCCTTCTTCCTCCAATCGTGTTTTGATGTAGTTCTCAACCTCGCTGCGTCTCATGCCTGCCAGATGAATGGTGCCTAATTGTGGGAAATCTATGTTGCCGTTGGCATCGAGTCTGTAGCCCTCCACATACTGCGACCCTTGTGCATTTCCATTGCTCATAGTGGTAGTCATGCCCTTGTTGAATAGAGCATCCAGTTCCGCACTGTTACTCTTCACGAGGATAGAAATCTCGTCTTTTGGCTGCAGTCGGATATAGCCACTGGCAGGTGTTGTGGTCACACTGCCAGACTGCAAATCTTGCAGATAGTTGTAGTTTTTGGGCGTCACACAGGCGGTCATCACCATTGCCGTTGCCATGGTGCAGATCCATCCGCAAATCATTGTTTTCTGTTGTTTCATATTTATAATAACGACAAATCGCACAAATAATTGTCAAAAGTACAAAGAAAAGTTGAAAATATGAAGATAATGGGGGAGAATTGGAATCATAAACCACAAAACCACCCTGTTTTTGGTTTTTCAAAACTGTTATATTGTTATATTGTAACGCTTTTGCAAGTGCCCCATTCTTTTAGCCTTTTATCACAGCAACTGGCAAAAGTCGTGTTTTTACTTTGACGAGGTCTGCCTCGTTGGCTATGACAGTTTCTATGTCCTTGTATGCACCTGAGGCTTCCTGCATGTCATTTTGATTGCGGATTGCGTGAATGATACCTAGGGCATCCAATCGTTCCACTTCTTCTTTCAAGTTGAGGTCACGGATGGCAGCAGTACGCGACAGCGTTCGCCCAGCTCCGTGAGAGCATGAACAGAATGACTCAGGATTGCCCAGTCCCTCCACGATGTAGGATGCTGTTCCCTGTGAGCCGGGAATGATCCCAATAACTCCCTCACGTGCCAGCGTTGCCCCCTTTCGGTGTACAATAACATCCTGCCCGTAGTGCCTTTCCCATGCTGCATAGTTGTGGGCAATATTGATCATTGGTTCAAACCCAATCTCTGGAATAGCATCTTTGATGACCTCTTCGATGCGTTTCATCATCAACTTACGGTTACACAGGGCGAAGTCAACACAATATTTCATTTCCTGCCAGTATGCATTGAACTCGTCGGTTCGTAGAGGAAGAAATGACAGACGAATATCTGGTGAAACCACAGAATACCATCTCTCATTGAGCTTCTTTGCCTTCTCGTTATAGTAATCACCGACAAGTTTTCCAAGATTTCTGGAACCAGAATGGATCATAATCCATAGTGTACCTGTTTCATCCTTCTGTAACTCAATGAAATGATTTCCACCACCTAAC
>NZ_NPJB01000041.1:0-275 GCF_002251345.1 Prevotella sp. P4-119
GAGCAGCACGGGTGAGATTTTTGAGAAAAAGTATGGTGTTTTAACAAATCAGCTTGAGGAAATGCGTGATTTGATGCTCACGTATCACGTGCAGGAGGTTGGTATGGAAAGCACAAGTGTCTATTGGGTTCCTGTATGGCGCATACAGGAACCTCATTTCAAGCTGAAACTTATCAACCCCTATTTCATCAAGCAGCTTCCCGGTCACAAGAGCGACGTGAAAGATGCACAGTGGATAGCCGAGTGCATGATGAAGGAACTGGTGCGCGGCACCT
>NZ_NPJB01000042.1:0-259 GCF_002251345.1 Prevotella sp. P4-119
TCGAGAACAGCGATGGTAACACGAATGTGCGTTTTCATCAGGCAGACACCCATAAGAGATTCTTCGCTCTTCTGGAATCCCAGAACATCCGTGTAAATCGCTTCAGGGCAGACTGCGGTTCCTGCTCGAAGGAAATCGTCAGTGAGATAGAGAAGCATTGCAAACATTTCTACATCCGTGCCAACCGATGCAGTTCGCTCTACAATGACATCTTTGCTCTGAGAGGATGGAAGACGGAGGAGATTAACGGCATCCACGC
>NZ_NPJB01000043.1:0-316 GCF_002251345.1 Prevotella sp. P4-119
AATCCTTACAGCTTACAGTATTACAGTTTTCGGAAAGGAAAAATAGGTTTCGCGAGGACTGTTCCTGTTTCTTGGACAACGCCAATTCACACCAAGCGTTACAATATAACAATATAACAGTTTCCAAAAACGATTTTTTGCGTTACAGTTGACAGTTGACAGTTTCTGAAAACGAATTTTTTGCGTTACAATCCTTACAGCTTACAGTATTACAGTTTTCGGAAAGGAAAAATAGGTTTCGCGAGGACTGTTCCTGTTTCTTGGACAACGCCAATTCACACCAAGCGTTACAATATAACAATATAACAGTTTCCAA